>JBMOIK010000120.1:0-10190 GCA_049317365.1 Rectinemataceae bacterium
CTAGGGCCATGACAGCAAGCACGAGGAACACTGGTGCCTTATGGGATTTCATCTCCATCCTCCGAGAGCCGGGTGAGTTTCTGGGCCTGAGTCCGACTATGGCACCATATGCCGATTCCCTCAAGCGATCACCGTACCTAGATCGATGCTGTTCGCCAGGATGATTCCTCCGTTTTCGTTCGGATGGACACCGTCGCCGCTGTCCATGTCAGGACGCAGGCCGGGACCATAGGGGCTTTGGAGGATCCTGTCAAAATCCCAGAGTGCATCGAATATTCCAGCGCTTCTGAACCAGGCATTGATCTCGTTGCGCAGCTGCTCACGTTCCTTCGAAAAGGCTAGGAAACCCTTCTGGATGGCGCGTGGAGCGATTGTGGTTGCGATAAAACGAACGCCGGCTTCATGAGTCTCTTTGACTAGCTGCCCGAGTGCAGCGCTGAATTCTTCGACACGTGGCAATTGCGATACCGGCGTCTTCTGTTGTACCCCGGGCTGGCCGATATCATTGGTGCCGAGGGCGAAAATGACGGCTTTTATGCCTTGCACCGACAAGACGTCATGCCGGAAGCGCTTGATCCCTGCCTCGCCACAGGACGCGATGGATGTGGCATCGTGCAACAGGCGGTTTCCGCCGATGCTCTTGTTGACCAGAAGGACCTTCCCTTCAAATTCCCTGACAAGGCGCTGCTCCAGGGGTTTCGTCCAGTGGCATTGCTGCGCAATGGAGTCTCCAAATACCACAACAGCGCAGGCAGAATCCTCGGTGGATATCTCGACCCCGGATATGGCAGGTATTGCACTGTTCATCATCAGGAGCCCGGAGAGCAGTCTTTCCTGGAAGAGCCGGTTCTTTGTCGGGAACTCCCTGGAATTGACATGATTTCCCTTCGGGGAAAGTTCGACCCGTTCCCGCATCGAATTTCCGGAAACGGGACGCGGGCCTTTCGGGAAAAACAGGCGGATTTCCAGGAGCTCTCCCGCCTGTATGTCCACCGGGATTTCGTCACAGCTACGATCGGCAGCGAGGGGCAGTTCCACGGAAGCCCTTCCGCCAAAAGTGATGGGGTAGCTGCGGGAACCGACGATCAGGGCGGCTTCGCCGATTGCAAAGCCTTTAGTTGCGACTTTATTCTCGAAGGTGATACGGATGCCCTCTCCCCCGATTGCGGCAGCGATCCAGAACCGGAGTGTCCTGTCGCAAGGGTCAGGCGGAGTGAAGGCTATGTCCGTGTGGCTTTGTGCCCAGATGCCCAGCCATTGGCTCATTTATTTTTCTCCTCCGCCAACAGCGCGTTGGCAACACGCTTTAGAAGAACTCGGTGTATCTTCTCGCCTCGACCCGAAGGGTGAACGAAGGAGTGAAGCCCTTCGTAGGAGCCAGATAGAGCACCGGCACGATAGTGATTCCAGAGGCAGCTATCAGCGAGAGCCGGACGGGCAGGGCCAGGAAGACATCGAAGCTGCTGGCTCCAGGGCTTAGGCCTTGCCACAGGAGTCTGGATGTCGCAGCCTCCACACCGGCCTTGAGCCCTATTTCATTCAACTGTAGGCTGTCCCAGATCAAGCGCAGCGATACTATCCCGGTAAGGGAGGCCTCGAAGGCCGCATAAACTTTGCTGTAGGTCGCAGAGGGGGTGGAACCCGTCAACAATAGATCGGGAAAAAGGTAGCGCGCCTGAGCCGCATTCGAATAGCCCGTCTTGATCCCGAGGCTGATCGAGTTTTTAAAGAGGAGGGGGAACCGGGCGAAGAGTGAGCCTTCCACCGACTGATAGGGATACCAGTTCGAGGCGGCAGAAAGTTCCAGGCTGCTTATTCCCTTGGTCAGGGCCAGCGAGACTCCGGTCAAGCCTGAAATGCTCCCTTGGGAAACAGCTGACCCTGGCTCATAAGCCGCCCCCAGGGAAAGGGTCGATGAAAGGGGGCTGCCGTCGGGTGCGAAGGGGATGTCGAGCAAGAACGTCTGTCGTGTCCTGTCTCCCGAGAGGGAGAGGGTCTGGGTGTCGAAGGGAGCCTTCAGCAGCCAGAAGGGCTGTGACAGGCTGAAAAGGATGTCGAAGCGTGGCGTCGCTGTCCCATTCACGGCCCAGGTCAGGCTCGGCACTGCGAAGGCGGTGAGTCCCGTAGACAGCCTGTTCTTGGCAAAGAGGAGCATGCCGGAACCAAGGCGAATGCCCGAATCATCCTGTCCCGCCCAGGGCAGGGGAAGGACTGAAACGAGGGTCTCAGCCCCCTCCGGCCCGTCGGGCACGAGGGAGAATCGAAGGCCGCTGGACGCAGTCCCGCCGAGGCCCATGACCTCGTCGATGGCCAGCTCATTGCGGAGGAATTGCGATTCATAAAAGGGCATCCAATCCCTGCCGGTCATCTCGGAGAGGAAGGTGAAGAAGTCCAGAGCCGTCACGTGATGGAACCTGTACTTCATATAGTAGGCGGCCAGAAACTCACGGAACTTTTCCTTGCCTACGAGGTCCTGCAGCTTGAACAGCACGAGACCCGCCGTACTGTAGACCTGGGTAGTATAGGAACGCATCGAAGGAAAGGCTCCGGAGGGCTGGGCGATCGGTCGGGCCCGTCCCGAGAGATACTCGCCCCGGACAGAATCCTCCGCAGCGGCCCGCGTCGACAGGTTGGGCATCCAGGAGAGCCAGGGGGGGTAATCCAGGAGGTTTCTCTTGCTGCCGTAACTGTCCTCGGTATAGGAGATATCGCTGTAGGTGTTGATGCCCTCGTCCAGCCAGGCTTCGCTGTACTCGTCGTTGCCCACCGCCGCGTACCACCAATTGTGACCGATCTCGTGGACGATGGTGGTTTCCGCCACCGCCCGATCCAGGGGCGGAAAAACTTCGAACAGTGATTGCTCCATCATGGTCAGGCCCGGGTATTCCATCGCTCCCGCCCCGGGACCGCAGCCAACTACGTCGATTTCGGCGTAGGGATAGGGCCCGAAGGCTGAGGAATAGTAGGCGAGCCCCTTGAGCGCGGCCTCGACCGCCTTTTTCGCATAGCCACCCGAATCGTAGTAGTAGTAATTGACAGAGACATCGCCGAATTTCGCGCGCTCCGTCCTGTAGCGTGGATCGGCGGCAAAGACGAAGTTATGGGCGTTCTCGATGACATGGGTTTCCGTCCTCGTGCCATCGGCGTTTTCCCGGGCCTCCGTCCGGCTTCCCGAGGCTGCGACGACGTAGGTGGAGGGTAGGGTAATGGTGACCCTGTAGGTTCCGAAGTCGCCGTAGAACTCTCCCCAGGTGAGGTGCTCGTGGAGATTCCAGCCCCGCGCGTCGTACACGGCGATCCGGGGATGGAAGCGGATGAGGTGGAAGTTGCCGTCGGACAGGCCGGAACGCTCGAAGATCTGGGGTATGCGATAGCTGAAGCGGACCGAGAACTGCGCGGTGGCTCCCGGGGCTATCCCGCCAGGGATTTCGACGCGGGCATAGGTGCTGCCCCTCGTCGCAGGCCTGGCTTCCAGGAGCTGCCCTTCGTACTGGAACGACTCCACCGACAAGGAAGAGGGGTTGTAGCCATAGGGGTAGCGCTGGCCGGCATCCTCGGTCTTCGTGTAGTTGTCCCACCAGGCCGTTCCCGGATTGAAGCTGTTCGGAAAAAGTTCGAGATAGACCTCGGAAAGCGTCTTTCCTGAGTTGTTGGTATAGCTGATGATTTCCGATCCCGAGAGCATTTGGGATGCAGGGTCGAGGGCTAGGTCCATTTCGTAGTCGCACACCTGCTCGAAGGCCGACAGGGGCAGGGAGAAGGCAACGAGGAGTCCGATCAGGCCAAGCTTCGCGATTCTCATGCAATTCCTTCCTTGAGGAGCCAGGCCCTGGTGGCGAGTACGAAGTTCGGGACGGCACCATGTTTCCGGAAATTCAGCCCAGGTGCGCGACCAGGGGAATCGCCTCGACCAGGACGGAGGTGACCCTGTCGGCGTTGCCCGTGAAGACGGCGAGTATGGCCTCCCAGCTGACCGCTTCCTCATCGTCCTTCCAGGAGTCGTAGTCGGTGCTCATGGCGATGGCGGCGTAGGGAATGCCCGCCTCCCTGGCCAGGGCAGCTTCGGTGGCGATGGACATGTTGATGATGTCGGCCCCCCAGGAGCGGAACATCCGGGATTCGGCCCGTGTGGAGAAGCGCGGGCCCTCGATGGTGACCACGGTGCCTTTCGGATGGAAGGCGAGGCCCTTCCTGCGGCAGACCTGGATGAGGATGTCGCGCAGGGCGGGGTCGAAGGGGTCTGCCATCGGCGTGTGGACTGGCTGGTTGGGCTCGAAGCGCTCGTGGAAGGTCGCGGCACGCAGCTTCGTGAAATCTATGAATTGGTCCAGTATCACCAGGTCGCCCCTGCCGATCTCCTGCCTGAGGGATCCCACCGCGCTGGTGGCCAGGATGCAGGCACAGCCTGCGTCCTTCAGGGCCTGTATGTTGGCGCGGTAGTTGACCTGGGTCGGCGGAATGGTGTGCCCGCGTCCGTGACGGCCCAGCAGTGCCACCTCGATGCCAGCAATTGTTCCTAGCCTGAGGGCTGCCGAGGGCGCTCCCCAGGCCGTGTCGACGGCACGATCCCGGGGGGCATCCAGTATGTCCGGGTCGTCCAGTCCGCTGCCGCCGATGATACCGATCATTGCCATTTGTTCCCACCTTTCCCGCCGCTTCCGCCAGGGTCGGCTGCACTGGCGGCCCTTTCCGGAAAAAGCCCCAGTATGCCGGCCTCGCTGGCCTCGCAGATGCCACGCTCAGAGATAAGACTAGTTATGAGATGGGCCGGAGTCACGTCGAAGCTCCAGTTGCGGGCCCCGGTCGCCTCCGGACAGATCAGCACTGACTCGATGCGCCCCCCGGCTGTCCTGCCGCTCACGTAGCGCAGTTCATCTGGGTCCCTCTCCTCGATGGGGATGCTGGCCATTCCGTCGCGCATCGCGAAGTCGAAGGTGGAGGAGGGGAGGGCCACGTAGAAGGGTACCAGGTTTTCCCGGGCAGCCAAGGCCTTCAGGTAGGTGCCGATCTTGTTGGCCACGTCACCGTCGAGGGTCACGCGGTCGGCCCCTACGATCACCGCGTCTACCAGTCCATGCTGCATCAGATGGCCTCCTGCGTTGTCGGCGATCAGCGAATGGGGCACGCCCTGCTGTCCCAGTTCCCAGGCGGTCAGTGAAGCCCCCTGGTTCCGTGGCCTCGTCTCGTCGACCCAGACCTGGATTCCGATTCCCGCCGAGTGGGCCGCGTAGATGGGGGCGGTGGCCGAGCCGTAGTCGACGAAGGCGAGGGCTCCGGCGTTGCAGTGGGTCAGGATGTTGACGGTACCGCCGTTCTTGCGAGCTGAGAGGTCCCTGATGATCTTTAGTCCGTGCGAACCGATGCGCCGGCAGGACTCCACGTCCTCGTCGGCGATGGCCTGGGCTTCCATCATCGCCCTCGCGCGCCTCTCTGCCGGGGTGTCGTCGATCGATAGAGCACTGATCATCCTGTCGACTGCCCAGGCGAGATTGGAGGCCGTGGGGCGTGCGCCCTTGAGCGCGGCTCCTGCCCGGGCGATACAAGCCCCAAAGCCCTCATCGGCAGCCTCGAGGGCAGCCAGGTACATGCCAAAACCCGCAGCTGCCCCGATCAGGCCCGCGCCTCGGACGTGCATGTCCCTGATCGCCATCCGGATGTCCTCGACGCTGCGGAGATCCATGATGGCGAATTCGTGGGGGAGCCTTGCCTGGTCGATCGCACGAACGACACCAGGGTCGCCTGTTTCGAGCCAGATGCTGCGGTACTGCCTGCCTTGTATGATCACCTGTGGTCCTTAAAGGGGAAGGGGCTGCCAATCTTCCGGATTCAGGCTATCCTCCACGCCTCAGGCAGTCAACATGCTTTTTGCCCTGGGATCTGCAGGGGGGCAGGTGCACGGAAGCCGTGGGCATGCACCCCGGGGATCCCCTCAGGGCCGACAGGCCTCGATACAGCTAATTGGGAGGAAACATGTCCAGCGTGCTATCAACCGGCCATGACGGCGAGGGCTTCGCGGTGGTCTACAGGAGCGGGGAATATGTGGTGGGCATCAAGAACTGGAGAAAGGCCAATGACCTTGCCCACTTCACCGAGGTCGAGCGCCACCTTCAGACCGACGAGTCCTTCATACTTCTTTCAGGTTCCTGCGTCATACTCTCCGCCGTCGAGGAGGTTGGCAGGCTTCGCTTCTCGGGAGAGCGCATGGTCGAAGGGCGGGTCTACACGATCCCCCGGTCCCTCTGGCACACGACCATCACCCAGCCCGGGGTCAAGCTCGCGCTCGTCGAGGCTGCCGGCACGAGCTCTTCCAATTCGGAGCTCAGGCTCCTCTCCCCAGGGGACCTCGAGGCAGCCAGGAAGGCTGTGAGCGAAGCGACCTCTGCTGCCTGAAATCCCGGCCCTGCCTGCCGGACGCGCCGGCGGGCGGAGCCGCGGAATGCCCGCGCTCAGATTTTCACAAGCAGGTACTTCCTCGAGCCGAGCCCGATGCGCCCGGCGTGGTCGAGGCCGGCGGCCCAGTCGCTGTCGGGGTGGATGTGGCCGAATTTCTCGCCCCTGCCCGGATAGCCCTTGTCCGTGAGGACGCTCCCACCCACCGCGGGGGCGGCGTTGACCGCGTCCACGCAGGCCTGGTCGAGGGCTACGGGATCGGCGCTCGCGAAGATGCCGATGTCGGCGACGACAGCAGCGTCGTTGCTGGACCAGCAGTCGCAATTGGGAGAGACATTCATCACGAAGCTCAGGTGGAAGGAGGGCTTGCCCGCGAGGATGGCCTTGCTGTACTCGGCGATGCGCTCGCCGCAGACCCTGGAGGAAGAGCCCTCGGCCGCGCGGGCAGCAGCGTGCTGGCAGACGGCCACGCACTGGCAGCAGCCGCTGCACTTGTCGTGGTCGATGACCGACTTGCCGTGGGCGTCTTTGCCGATGGCCTCCGAGGCGCAGCTTTCGATGCAGTCTCCACAGGCGGTGCAGGCTTCGACGTCGATGGAGGGGTGGGACACCTCATGCAGGAACTTCTTGCCCGAGCGGCTGGCCGAACCCATGCCAAGGTTCTTGAGCGTCCCTCCGAAGCCCGTGAGCTCGTGGCCCTTGAAGTGGGTGATGGAGACCACCGCATCGGCCTCTGCGATGGCGCTGCCTATGCGCGCCTTCGAGCAGTGCAGGCCCCCGGCCACGGGCATCTCCACGAAGTCGCTCCCCTTGAGTCCATCCGCCACGATGAGGTCGCAGCCGGTGGCGTCGCGGGAAAAGCCGTTCTCGAGGGCCGAGCGGAGATGATCGTAGGCATTATGACGTTTTCCGGAATAGAGGGTGTTGGAATCCGTGAGGAAGGGCCTGCCGCCCCCTTCGCGAACCAGGCGCGAGACCACGCCGACAAAAGGTGGCCGGACATAGGACATGTTCCCCGGTTCGCCGAAGTGGATCTTGAGGGCCGTGAGCCTTCCGTCGAGGCCGAGATCGGTGAGGCCGGCCTCGCGGAGGAGTCGGTCAAGTTTTTTTAAGATGGATTCGGAGGGCGTCGTACGGAGGTCGGTCCAGTGGACCTTGGATTCGGACATGATTGCTCCTTGGCGTGGGAATCGGCGCGCCGAGGATAGCGTGGGCAGGCCGTGCCGGGCAAGAGTTGGGCTATTGCCGGTGCTGGGCTACTGGCGGAGGTTTCGGGGAGCTTCCTGGGGTTTCCCCGTCCATTCGAAGAACCTCCTGTCCGCGGTCTGGAGGTGTTCCATGACCACCTTGCCGACGAGGAAATCGAAAAAAGCCGTGGCTTCGAGCTTGCCTGCATCGAAGCGGGTTTTCAGCGCTGTTACATCTTCGGCCAGGCTGCGGTGGATGCGAGCGTGCGTGGTCGCTTCGGGGTAGCCGACTTCCTTCAGGATCCGCTCCTCGTCCGAGAAGTGCACGAGCACATGGTCGATCAGGGCGTCGAGGCTGGTCGTGATGATCGGCGCGGATTCAGGGGAGAGCGATAGCTCGAGGAGCCTGTTGGCGAGCTCGATGAGCCTCAGGTGCTGGCTGTCGATGGTGGCGTTGCCCGAATCCCAGTCCGCCCGCCACTCGATGCGCACCTCCGCGAAGGGGCGCTTCTCGAGGGCCGACACCGCGACTACACGGTTCCTTCCCTCGTTCTTGGCCCGGTAGAGGGCCCTGTCGACGCGCTTGAACCATTCGTCCTGGGTCTCGCCTTCCCTCCAGTTGGTGACTCCGAAACTCGCGGTGACCCTGCCGATCTCAGGGAATTCAATCGCTGAGATCGCAACCCGGAGCTTTTCGGCGAGGACTTCCCCGCCCTCGAGGCCTGTGTGCGGAGTCACGATGACGAATTCCTCGCCGCCCCAGCGGAAGATGTTGTCCGGTTCCCGGATGAGTTTCCGCGTGAGATGGGCCATCTCGACGAGGACCCTGTCTCCACTGTGGTGGCCCCAGGTGTCGTTCACGCGCTTGAAGTGGTCGAGGTCGAACATGATGAGCGACAGGGGCGTATGGTAGCGCCGGGACCGCTCGACCTCGTCGCGGATCCTCAGGCTGAAGAGGTGCCGGTTGGACAGACCCGTGAGTTCGTCGGTGGAGGCCAGCTCGCGGAGAGCGGCGTTCTTGCGCTCGACCTCGTGGAGGAGGAAGGAGCCCTCGAGGGCGAGCACGATCCCCGCCCAGGCTACCAGGAAGAATATGTAGCCGACGAGGAGGACCGTGATGCCCAGCCCTCCGCTCATGAGATCCTGGGGCCTCGATGGAAAAAAGAGCACGATGGCGAGCCTTGCGGCATGGAAGGCCGCGAATCCCGCGCCTATCACCAAGACCGTCGGGCCGAGGGCATGCCTGTCCTCCTGGTTCCCGCGGAGGAAGGAGCTGAGGAATTCGCAGGTCAGCACGATGCCGAGGGTCGAGTTGGCCGTCGCCCGGAGCGCATAGTCGGGAACCGCGAAGGTGGCTATGACCATGAGGGTGATCCACGCGAGGAGGTAGGCGGCGAAGCGGAGCGGCAGCGGGCGGGCCTCTTTGGTCGAAAGCCTGAGCCCCCAGACGAGGCAGAAATGAAACGTCATAATTAGAAGGTTCGCCAGGATGATCCCGATCCAGTCGCTGACACGGCCCTGGAGCGAGAGGATGAGGAATCCGACGGTGATCGAGCCGAAGCCCGCGCTGTAGATGCGGTGCGCAGTCTGCCTGATGTAGAGGGCGAGGGCTGAGACGACGATCGTCGCCGCAAGGCAGACGACCGCCAGCGCGGCGGTCAGGGTGCGGGGATCCATGCGGGGCTACCTGACCCCATGAGGGATTCTACGGGCGACTTCGGCAGAGGCTTCGTTGGCAACATTCCTCCAAAGATAGTGGCGGGCCGTGATTCTTGCAATCCTCGGGAAAGGAGTTCAGTATCTCCGTGATGGAACCCACAGTCTTCGCCGAAGGGAAATCCGTCAACCCGCCGGCCTGCCGCCCCTCCTGCGCAGCTTGTTGCATCGCGCCATCGATCAGCAGTCCCATCCCGCCGGATCCCCTCACTGGCACTGGCAGCCTCCCCGGAGGCAAGCCCGCCGGACTGCCCTGCCCACGGCTGGATGAGGGGCTTCACTGTGTGCTGTTCGGCCGTCCTGAACGTCCGGCGGTCTGCCTGGGCCTGCAACCCGGGCCTGAAATGTGCGCCTCCTCACGCCAGGAGGCGCTCGCCTACCTCGAGGGCCTGGAAGCGGCGACGCTGCCATCGAATATTTTGCCAGCCTTGTGTACAATGCCGGGCCCTCTCGTGGATCCGCCCATACTGGTCGGCCCCGCATCCTCCCTCCAGGCGGTATTCCGATGAAGCCCATCGATGTGGCCCTCCTTTTCCTGCTCGCGGCGATCTGGGGGGCCTCCTTCCTCTTCATGCGGATCCTCGCGCCCCTTCTCGGGCCCTTCCCGACTGCCTGCGCCCGGACCCTCGTGGCGGGCCTGGTCATGGTGGCCATCTTCGCGGTCATGCGGAAGCGGCTCAACTGGAAAAGGGATTTCAGGCACTACCTCGTGGTGGGCATCCTCAACTCTGCCATTCCTTTCTTCCTCTTCACCTGGGCGGCCCTCCGCGTCCCCGCCTCGGTGGAATCGATCGTCAACGCCCTGACGCCGCTCTGGGGGGCCGTGTTCGGGGCCCTGATCCTGGGCGAGGCCCTCACGCCACGCAAGCTCGGCGGCATCGGCCGCGGGGTGGCGGG
>JBMOIK010000121.1:0-10159 GCA_049317365.1 Rectinemataceae bacterium
TAAAGCTTTTTTTATATTGAGAAATATTTATTTACCCATCCATGTTTTAGGCCCCTCGACAAGGTGCGAGCTATGGAATAGACTTATCGGTATCGATTGACAGTTATCCATACTGACGCTAAGGTTCAAAAACATGCCGCACCTTAGCCATACCTCGGGTGATTTTGTGCCCATTCTCATCACTCTGGCCTTGTCTGTCTTTGTCGTTGCCGCTGTCCTCATCATAAGCCCCCTTCTGGGGCCGAGCAGGCGGAATGCGAAGAAGAATGCCACTTTCGAATGCGGCATCCCTTCACAAGGCGATGCCCGCACCCCCTTCAGCGTTAAATACTTCCTTGTCGCCATCCTCTTTGTCATCTTCGATGTCGAGCTTGTCTTCATGTATCCCTGGGCCGTAAGCTTCCGGGAACTTGGCTGGTTCGGCATTTTTGAAATGGGCATCTTCATCGCCTTCGTTCTGGTCGGATTCCGCTACATAATCAGGCGCGGCGCCCTCAAGTGGGAGTGAACCCTATGGGAAACCCTTCTTCGCTTTTCCAGCCTCTCACCGAGGCCAATACGCTCTCGCCAGTCGAGCCGCCACCCGGCCTCGAGGGCCAGGGATTTTTCGCTACTACCCTCGACGCGGCTGTCGGACTCGCCCGCAAGGGCTCGATGTGGCCCCTTCCCTACGCGACCTCCTGCTGCGGCATCGAGTTCATGTCGACTGCTGCCTCCCACTATGATATCGGACGCTTCGGCATGGAGCGTTTTTCCTACTCACCCCGCCAGGCCGACCTCCTCATGGTCATGGGGACGATCTCCAAGAAGCTCGGCCCCATCCTCAAAACCGTCTACGAACAGATGGCCGAGCCTCGTTGGGTCCTTTCGGTCGGTGCCTGCGCCTCGAGCGGCGGCATCTTCGATACCTACAGCGTCCTCCAGGGCATTGACCGGATCATCCCGGTGGATGTGTATGTGCCTGGCTGTCCGCCCCGTCCCGAGCAGATCCTCGATGGAATTTTCCGCATGCACTATCTTGCGAAACACGAGTCGTATCGTCGTCGCGACAGCGCTGAGTACAAAGCGCTTCTTGCCCACTACGGAATCGAGTGAACATGGATGAAGCCTTCCTTGCGGAGCTGGGCCGCGTGCTCGGTGACCGGATGCTGTCCCACGAGGCCGATGACGTGCCGACGGTCAGCATCCACGCCGCCGATCTCTACGACACGGTCGAAGCCCTCTACAACGATGAAACCCTGGCCTATCGTTTCCTGACCGACCTCTTTGGGATGCACTATCCTGTTGAAGGCGGAAAGAGCGAGGAACTTGGTCTCCAGGTCCTCCTTTATAATATGAGGACGAGCACGAGGCTCAGGATCACCTGCCGTTTCTCCATAGACAGTCCCGAGGTCGCCAGCCTGACGCCTCTTTTCCCGGCGGCGAACTGGCTGGAGCGGGAGACCTACGATTTCTTCGGCATCCGCTTCAAGGGGCATCCCAACCTGAAACGGATACTCAACATCGAGTCGATGAGCGTCTTTCCGATGCGCAAGGACTTCCCCCTGGAAGACCAGTCGCGCGAGGACAAGGACGACCGAATGTTCGGACGTTAAAGCATGGAAACCACTAAGACCCCCGCAGGACAGGTTCAGGGCAATCCCCTCACCCTCAACCTTGGACCGACCCACCCGGCCACCCATGGCATCTTCCAGAACGTCCTCACCATGGATGGGGAGATCGTCAAGGATGCCGAGCAGACAGTCGGCTACATCCATCGTGCCTTCGAGAAGATCGCCGAGCGTCGCCCCCTCTACCAGATCACGACGCTGACTGACCGTCTCAACTATTGCTCCTCGCCCCTCAACAACATGGGCTGGCACATGACGGTGGAAAAGCTTCTCGACATCAAGGTCCCGCGCCGCGTCGAGCTTCTCCGTGTCATCATCATGGAGCTTTCGCGCATCTCGGACCACCTGATCTGCACCTCGATCATCGGTGTCGATGCCGGAGCCCTCACCGGCTTCATGTACATCTTCCAGTGGCGCGAGCTGATCTACGAGATCTACGAGACCATCTGCGGCGCGCGCATGACCACCAACATGGGCCGCGTGGGCGGTTTCGAGCGCAACTTCCCGCCCGAGGCCTGGGAGAAGATCGACAACTTCCTCCAAAAGTACCTGAAGGACTTCGAGGAATTCGATTCCATGCTCTCCCGCAACCGGATCTTCATGGACCGGACCATGGGAGTTGGTACGATCTCCGGAGAGCGGGCCCTCGCCTACGGCTTTACCGGACCGAACCTGCGGGCGGCGGGCGTCGATTACGACGTTCGTGTCGCCCATCCCTATTCGGGCTACGAAGAATTCGAGTTCGAAATTCCCGTCGGTGTCGAGGGCTCGGCCTACGACCGCTTCATGGTGCGCCAGGAAGAGATCCGCCAGTCCTACGCGATCATCCAGCAGGCCGTGGCCAAGCTCAAGGACGAGGACCCTGCGGTCTACCGCACCGAGGTTCCGGCCTGGGTCCTCCCTCCCAAGGAAGCGGTCTATTCGGAGATGGAAGCCCTCATCTATCACTTCAAGACCGTGATGGGCGAGAACAGGATGCCGACCCGCGAGGTCTACCATTCCATCGAGGCCGGAAACGGCGAACTCGGATTCTATCTCTTCACCGACGGTGGCCGGACGCCCGCGCGCCTGCGCTTCCGCCGTCCCTGTTTCATCTACTACCAGGCTTTTCCCGAGATGGTACGCGGCCTCCTCCTCTCTGACGCCGTTGTCACCCTGTCGAGCCTGAACATCATCGCGGGGGAACTCGATGCCTGAAACGCCTGCGTTCTCTCCGTCAGCCCTCGGGGAGCTGGGCCGCATTGTCTCCCACTATCCCGAGGGCAAGCAGAAGTCCGCACTGATCCCGGTCCTCCACCTCGCGCAAGCCGAACTCGGGGGCTGGCTCTCAGTGCCCGTGATGGACTACGTGGCCTCACTCCTCTCAATTACCCCCATCGAGGTCTACGAGGTCGCGAGTTTCTACACGATGTTCAACAAGGAGCCGGTAGGGCGCTTCAAGATAGAGACCTGCCGCACGGGCCCCTGCGCCTTGAACGGAGCCGAAGACATCATCGGCCACCTCGAGTCCAGGCTTGGAATAAAGGATGGCGAGACGACGCCTGACGGATTGTTCACGCTCCAGAGCACCGAATGCCTCGGCGCCTGCGGACAGGGTCCCGTGATCCAGGTCGGCGAGACCTACCACGAGCTCATGACGGCGGCCAAGGTCGATGCCCTCCTCGAGGACCTGCGCCGCCAGGCGGCTGCCACGGCGGGGGTGAAGTGATGGCCCAGCGCAGGATGCTCCTGGAGCACGCGGACAATCCGGAGGCGCGGAGCCTCGAGGGCTGGAAGCGACTTGGCGGCTACGCCCAGGTCGAGTCCATTCTCAAGACCAGGACCCCCGATTCGATCATGGAAGAGGTCAAGAGCTCCGGCCTCCGTGGTCGTGGAGGAGCGGGTTTTCCCTGTGGCCTCAAGTGGTCATTCCTCGATCGCAAGTCCGACAAGCCGCGCTACCTCGTCTGCAATGGCGATGAGTCCGAACCCGGTACCTTCAAAGACCGGTACATCATGGAACGCCTGCCCCACCAGCTCATCGAGGGGATGATCGTCTCGAGTTTCGCAATTGGTTCTAAGCACTCTTACATCTACATCCGCGGCGAGTACATGTATATTCTGCGAATACTCGAGAAGGCGATCGACGAGGCCTACGCCGCCGGCTACCTGGGCAAGAACATCTTCGGCTCGGGCTGGGACTTTGATCTATCGGTGCACCCTGGCGCCGGCGCCTACATCTGCGGCGAGGAGACAGCCCTCCTCGAAGGCCTTGAGGGCAGGCGCGGGAACCCACGCATCAAGCCGCCCTTCCCCGCAGTCAGCGGCCTCTATGGCTGTCCCACCATTGTCAACAACGTCGAGACCATAGCCAGCGTCCCCTACATCATCGCGATGGGAGGCGACGCCTACGCGGGAATCGGCGTCAAGCCGAGTACGGGCACCAAGCTGATATCCGCCTCCGGCCATATCCGCAAGCCCGGCGTCTACGAGATCGAGCTCGGCAAGGTCAGTTGTGAAGAGTTCCTCCATTCGGAAGACTACTGCGGAGGCCCGTCCAATGGCCGTCCCTTCAAGGCGGTCATCGCGGGCGGTTCCTCCGTCCCGGTCCTTCCGGTTGAGCTATTTGTGAAGACCGCTGCCGGGGCTCCCCGGATGATGAGCTATGAGAGCCTGGCCGAGGGCGGTTTCGTCTCGGGCACCAGCCTCGGTTCCGGTGGCCTCTTCGTGATGGACGATTCCACCTGCATGGTCCGCAACCTCTGGAACCTCGCCCGCTTCTACCGCCACGAATCCTGCGGCCAGTGTTCGCCCTGTCGCGAGGGCACGGCATGGATGGAGAAGCTCCTGGAGCGCCTGGAGGCAGGCGAGGGCAAGTTGAGCGACATCGACCTCCTGGTCGAGATCTCGAAGAAGATCGAAGGCAATACGATCTGCCCGCTCGGGGACGCAGCCGCCTGGCCCGTCGCGAGCCACATCCGCCATTTCCGCCATGAGTTCGAGCACCACGTTCGCTTCCCGGAAAAAATCCGGGACCCGAAGCACAATGTCGCCGCCCCGGTGGGGCGAGCGCCCATCCCGCGGCCGTCCTGAGGTCCTATGCCCAAAGTCACCATAGACGGACATGAAATCGAGGTCGATGCCGGAACCTCGATCCTGAACGCGGCACGGAAGATCGGTGGGGATCTCGTCCCGCCGACCATGTGCTACTACTCCAGGCTCAAGGGCTCGGGGGGGAAGTGCCGCACCTGCCTCGTGAAGGTCGTCGCCCAGAGTGCCTCCAATCCCAGGCCGATGCCGAAACTGCAGGCCTCCTGCAGCACGCCCGTCGCGGACGGCATGGTGGTGCAGAATCTCACGAGCCCCGAGGTCCTCGACGCGAGGAAGGGCATCGTGGAGTTCCTCCTCCTCAACCACCCCCTCGATTGTCCTATCTGTGATCAAGCCGGCGAGTGCGACCTCCAGGACCTCGCCTATGCCCACGGCCTCTCGACCTCCCGCAACGACTTTCCCCGCCGAACCTTCGAGACGATCGACCTCGGGGAGAGGATAGAGCTCAACCGCAACCGCTGCATCCTGTGCTACCGCTGCGTCTACACCGCCAACCAGGTCGCGGGTGCGCGTGTGCATGGCGTCCTGGGCCGGGGCGACCATGCCGAGATCGGCACCTACATCCGTAGCAGCCTTGACAGTGACATGAGCGGCAACGTCATCGACGTGTGCCCGGTCGGCGCGCTTACCGACAAGACGGCACGGTTTGAGTCGAGGGTCTGGTTCCTGAAACCCATGGATGTTCACTGTAGTTGTGATACATGCTCCGGCAAGGCAGTGGCCTGGATGCGCGGGGAGCAGGTGGTAAGGGTCACGGCCCGCCGTGACGCCTTCGGCGAGGTGGAGGGCTGGATCTGCGACACATGCCGCTTCGAGCGCAAGGACAAGGCTGCCTGGACAATCGAGTCCCCACGGAAGGTCGAGCGCAATTCCGTCATCGGTCAGAACCACTACACCGGGCTTCGCCAGCTTCTTGCTGTGACGGAAAAGCATATCGCGGCCCGTGCCGCCGTTTCCGCCGCGGACGAAGCCGCCGGCGGAGCCACCGGCAGAGCCACCGGCAGAGCCGCAGGCTACGGGGCAGATCCAGCTGCCCTGATTTCGGGGTGACGTGATGGATGTGATCGATCTCATTATCAAGCTCGTGCTGGGGGTGTTCATCCTCGCCGTGAGCTTCATCATCGCCATGTGGGCCACCTGGGCGGAACGCAGGGTCGCGGGCTGGATCCAGGACCGCTACGGTCCCAACCGCAATGGTCCCTTCGGTCTCCTCCAGCCGGTGGCCGACGGTGGGAAGCTCTTCTTCAAGGAAGAGATGATTCCTGCCAAGGCCAACAAGAGCCTCTTCATCCTCGGCCCAGGCATCGCGATGGGCACCGCCCTCCTCACCAGCGCCGTGGTGCCCTGGGGCAGCGACATCACGGTCTTCGGCCGCACGATCGCCCTCCAGATGGCTGACCTCAACGTCGCCACGCTCTATGTCTTCGCGGTCGTCAGCCTCGGAGTCTATGGCATCATGGTGGGAGGCTGGGCGAGCAACAACAAGTACTCCCTCATGGGTGCGCTGCGTGCCTCGAGCCAGATGATCAGCTACGAGATGGGCATGGGCCTGGCAGTCATCGCTGTCGTCATGCTCTGCAACTCCATGAGCCTCCGCGACATCGTCCAGGCCCAGTCCGGCTGGCACGGCGCACAGTGGAACGTCCTCATCCAGCCCCTGGGCTTCCTGGTCTTCATCATCTGCGCCTTCGCAGAGTGCAACCGCCATCCCTTCGACCTGGCCGAGTGCGAGGCGGAGCTGATCGTGGGCTACCATCTCGAGTACTCCTCCATGAAGATGGGCTTCTACCTCTTTTCCGAGTACATCAACATGTTCGTTTCTTCCGCCATCATGGCGACCCTCTTCTTCGGCGGCTACAACGTTCCCTTCCTCGACATGCTGGGACTCAACCCAATTGTGATGACCCTCCTCGGAACCTTCGCCCTCTTCATCAAGATCTTCCTCCTGATGTTCGTCTTCATGTGGGTCCGCTGGACCCTTCCCCGTTTCCGCTACGACCAGCTCATGAATCTTGGGTGGAAGACCCTCTTCCCCCTCGCCATCATCAACATGCTCTGGACCGCCGGCCTCGTCGCGGCCCGCGGCTTCGTGTAGGACGTCGGCATGGCTATGACTCCCCTGACCAATCGCTCCAAGCAGGTGACGCAGCTCCGGATGAGCCTTGTCGAGCGCATCTACCTGCCCGCCATCGCCAAGGGCCTCTCGATCACCCTCAAGCACCTGTTCGGCAAGAAGGTGACCTACCGGTATCCCGAGGTGCTTCGCCCACGGCCCGAGGTCTATCGTGGCATGCACGTGCTCAAGCGGGACGAGGCAGGCGCCGAGCGCTGCACCGCCTGCGGTCTCTGCGCCCTGGCCTGCCCGGCCGAGGCAATTACCATGCAGGCAGCCGAGCGCAGGCCCGGAGAGGAAAAACTCTACCGAGAGGAAAAATACGCCAAAGTCTACGAGATCAACACACTCAGGTGTATCTTCTGCGGACTCTGCGAGGACGCCTGCCCGAAGGAGGCCATTTTCCTCACGAGCCGCCTCGTTCCCGCCGAGAACCACCGGAAGAATTTCATATACGGGAAGGACCGGCTCGTGGAATCGGGCCCGGGCGCCATCGATGTGAGCGGGCGCCAGACCAGGGCGGTCGCGGAGTTCAAGAAGGACATGAACCACGACCACAACCGCAGCGGGGCCGCCTTGGACCATTCAGCCGCGGCGGGAGGCCACCGATGATCTCCATCGCCTTCTACCTCCTCACCACCCTCCTTTTCTGCGCGGCCCTCATGGTGATCCTGTCGAAGAATCCCATGTCCAGCGTACTCTGGATGGTCGTGGCCTTCTTTGCGATTACAGGGCACTATGTCCTTCTCAATGCCCAGTTCCTCGTCGTCGTGAACATGGTCGTGTATGCCGGGGCCATCATGGTCCTCTTCATCTACACGGTCATGCTCCTCAACCTGAGCAAGGACAATGACAACAGGGCCTCCCTCCTCGTCCGGCTGGCCGGCATCGTAAGCGGCGGGCTCCTCCTCACGGTCCTCATCGCAGCCCTCAGGCGTTCCACGGACGCTGCGGTCGGTGACCTGGCGCAGGTCGGGGCTACATCCCTGGTCGGGCTCGTGAAGCCGCTCGGGCTCGCGCTCTTCAGGGACTTCCTGGTTCCCTTCGAGCTTTCGAGCGCCCTCTTCCTCGCGGCCCTCGTGGGGGCTGTGGCTCTTGGCAAGAAGGAGGCCAGTGACTGACATGGGAACCATAACCCTCGACCACTACATCTACCTCGCATCCGCGCTTTTCGCGGTGGGAGTCGTCGGCGTCCTGATCCGGCGTAACATCCTAATTATGATGATGGGCATCGAGCTCATGCTCAATGCGGTGAACATCCTCCTGGCGGCAACCTCTGCCTTCAATGGCGACAGCGCCGGCCAGGTCTTCGTGTTCTTCATCATGCTGGTCGCCGCGGCCGAAATCGCGGTGGGCCTGGCCATCATCACCATGATCTACCGGAACACCGGTTCCATCGACGTCAAAGACTACAGCCGGCTCAAGGGCTGACGGAGCAGCGCATGAACGAAGCAGTACTACTCTGCCTGATCCCGGCCCTCCCCCTCGTCGGTTTCCTCATGACAGGGCTCCTCGGCAAGAAGCTTGGCAGGGGCATTTCTGGCTGGCTCGCGACCCTGGCGGTGGCCGCCTCCTTCGCTCTGGCCCTCTCCCTCTTCATTGCCCACCCCGACGGATTCGCCGCCGGCCTGGGCATCCAGCTCTTCGACTGGATTCCCGCTGCAGGGCTGACCATAGCCTTCGGCCTGATGCTCGATCCCCTTTCACTCATAATGACCCTCGTGATCACGGGCATCGGTTTCCTCATCCACCTCTACAGCATCGGATACATGAAGCATGACGAGGGCGCCCCGCGATTCTTCAGCTTCCTGAACCTCTTCGTCTTCTCGATGCTCCTCCTCGTGCTCGCTGACAATTATGCCCTCATGTTCGTCGGCTGGGAGGGAGTGGGCCTGTGCTCCTACCTCCTGATCGGCTTCTGGTTCACCAAGGACGAGTACAACGCAGCTGCGGTCAAGGCCTTCGTGATGAACCGGATCGGCGACCTTGGCTTCCTCCTCGGACTCTTCGTGATGGTTGCGACCTTCGGTAGCCTTTCCTTCGGGGAGGTCTTTGCCAAGGCCGGTGCCATGGATGCGGGGGCTCCCGCGCTGACCCTCATAACACTGCTGTTGTTCGTAGGCGCAGTGGGCAAGAGCGCCCAGATTCCGCTCTATACCTGGCTGCCGGACGCCATGGCAGGCCCCACGCCGGTCTCTGCCCTCATCCATGCCGCGACCATGGTGACCGCGGGCATCTACATGGTGATCCGCTCGCATGTGCTGTATGACCTGGCTCCGATCGCCCTTACTGTCATCGCCGTCGTGGGACTCGCCACGGCGATCTGGGCCGGCCTCATAGCCCTCAGCCAGCGCGACATCAAGAAGGTCCTGGCCTACTCCACCGTCAGCCAGCTCGGTTTCATGTTCCTCACCCTGGGTGTTGGCGCCTATTCGACGGGCTATTTCCATGTCTTTACCCACGCATTCTTCAAGGCCCTGCTTTTCCTGGCCGCCGGCTCAGTCATACACGCCCTCTCCGGCGAGCAGGACATCAGGAAGATGGGTGGCCTTGCCAAGAAGATCCCAATTACCTACATCACCTTCCTGGTGGGTACCCTGGCCATCTCGGGCGTCCCTCCCTTCGCGGGCTTCTTCTCGAAGGACGCCATCCTCGCCGCAGTCTACGCCCGGTCTCCCCTCCTCTGGGGACTGAGCATCTTCGCGGCCTTCCTGACCGCCTTCTACATGGGGCGGCTCTTCATCCTGGTCTTCCACAGCAAGGACCGCACGACAAAGGGCGTCCATCCCCATGAGTCACCCTGGTCCATGACGGTTCCGCTGATCGTGCTGGCCCTCGGTTCGACAGCTGCCGGCTTCCTTGGCATGCCTGCCGTCTTCGGCGTCCCCGATTGGATGGCCGGTTTCCTGGCTCCCTCGGCTGGCGAGTACGCGGCCGGCCTCGAGGAGGGCACCGAATGGCTCCTGATGGGGATCTCGACAGTCATTGTTCTGGCCGGCTTCATCTTCGCCGTGCTGAAGTACGGACCAGGCCAGGTCGTACCAACTGAAGACAAAAAGGCGAGGGGCCCAGTCCGCTGGTCCCTCAGGAAGTTCCGCGTGGACGAGTTCTACGATGCCCTCATCGTGAAGCCACTTTTTGCCCTTTCATCATGGCTCTTCGGCACCGCCAACGATCGCGGCATCGATGCTGCGGTCCGGGGAGCGGCAGGTCTCGTCGCCTGGGTCGGCGGCCGGGTGCGTCTCCTCCAGACAGGCAATATCGTCTTCTATCTTTTTGCCATGACGCTTGGCGTCATCGTCATAGCCGCCGTCGCGGCCCTGGGATAAGCAATGGTCACACTACT
>JBMOIK010000122.1:0-10042 GCA_049317365.1 Rectinemataceae bacterium
CGGCTCCGGAATCGCTTCGGGAGGGGGTGCCGGCTCGGGCGCCGCTTCGATAATCGGCTCGGGAGGGGGCGTCGGCTCGGCCGTCGGCGCGAGAATCGGCTCTGGGGGAGGCGTTGTCACCTGCTTCGGAGCAGATATGCAGGACTCGACCGAAAGCAGGGCGGCGGCGAGGAGGATGGCTGCAAGAGGCTTGGCTAGGTTCCGGGAGCGCATCGATCCGTGTCTCCGATTCCGCATCAGGGTCTGTTTGTTCCTTGGAAAGGAAAAATGCAAGCGAATCCTATACTCTCGCAGCGTGTTGCACAAGGTTGGAACAGCCCACGGCGCCGACTCGGTTGCGTCCGCTCTTCGATTCCGCTATAGTCTGGCCCAATGAAAACGGGATTCTTGCGCCGGACCCTGTTCGCCGGACTCGTGTACTTCTGCGTGTTTGTCGGCATCGTCGCGCTTCAGTTCTCGTCTCCGCGCGGAGCGAACTGGAAGTCTGGCTTCGCTGCATTCCACGCGACATCCAGTCATGCCAAACCCGAGAGCGTCGAGGGTGTGCGCGTAACCCTGGGCGCACTCCTCCTTGTGATCGACGCGGAAAGGCCAGCCTTCGCTGTGCTGTCCAACGGTGACGAACTGCAGCTCAGGCTCTCCGGGGCAGACACCAGCCGAAGCGGCGCAACGGTGACCTTTACCGATGATGTGACGCTCGCCCTCCTTTCATCGGGCGATTCAGCCTCGCTGGCCGTCAAATCGGGAGACCCGAAGCTTGTCGCCCTGCGCCTCCGCAGCCAGCTGCTCGCAGGTGCGACCCTTTCGCGCAGTGAGTCCGGATCCGTGATAACCTCCCGCAGCGATTACTGGACCATCGACCTGCCGGTCAAATCCTTTGGCGCGGATACCCTGACCATCCCGATTGCGAGCCCCCTGGTCGTGGCGGCGATACACAAAGCGGCACCAGCAGCCAAGAACACGGTTGTCGTGAAGAGCGACTTCGACTTCCGCCAGATCACCCTCTCATGGATCGACAAGGCCTGGTCCGGACTCGGCGAATCCCGATTCAACCCCCAAGCCATCACCTGGAGCCTGAAAGGCAGCTCTCCCTCCTTTTCCGAGCAGGCCCTCCTGGCCTGGCTTGCCGAGTCATTCAGGCGCGGGCAGGGCGAGGCGGCCCTATCCAAGGCCCGTTCGATCCGGGGCAAGCAGGCCGAAGCGCTTTCCTGGCTCTCCGTTCCCTATCTCGGCGATCTCGCGACCCAGATGTCGTCCCGCCAGGCTGATGACGAAAAGCAGGCCGCTCGGCTATCTGCGTTGGTGAGCTCCTCGAATCCAGCCATCCTCGAGGAGCGAGACCTCGTCGTGCGCCTCGTGGACCGCTGTCCCCGCGGCTTTTCCGGGACGGCTCTCGGATTCATCGCCTCGCTCGATGTCAAGGATCTCAGCCTGCGCCAGCAGGTGGGTCTTCTCGCCGCGGCCTCGGACGCGGCGCGCTATCTCCGTGGTTTCGAGGATGCGCTTCCCAACCACATCGCCGCCGAGAAATCGGTGGTAGGTGCAATTGTTGCGATCAGTGGGGGCCGGTTCCTCAAGCCCGCCTCGGCCAGCATCGATCTCCGACTGTCCCTCAACGCGGGCTTGCAGCTCATCGCCCTCGGAAAGGCCGAGGGCAAGGACGAGATCCTCGCCTCGGGTCAGGCCCTCGTGGAAAGCGCCCTCGCCCTGTCAACCTCGGATGGCTACCTGCCTGAGACCCTTGTGGTGGCAGGCTCTTCCATCCAGAAGCGCGAGGGCGACATCGCACCCGAATCGATCTATCCGCTGCTCGCCGACAATTCATACTACCCCCATGAGGTTTCCTTCGCCCGGGACGTCGGGCCCGGGATCTGGGCCTGGACCTGTGCCCCGGTACTCACTGTGGAGGCTGGCAACAACCGCCGTGTCTTCTCCGCGTCCTTCCCCGTCGGCCTTTCGCATTACCTGGCCATCTATGGCGTCCCGATCTTCAAGACAATCAAGCTCTATGGGATCAATTACAGCCCCGACTCGCAATTCGAGAGCTACAACGTCTCAGGCTACGTATTCAAGGCGTCTACCGGGGCACTCTACCTCAAGATGCGCCACAAGGCCGAGGTCGAGAAGGTCGAGCTGGATTTCTGAGGCATTGCGGGCCAAGCCGGGTTCCGCTGGACCTGCCCCGTCATTGACACCCCCCTCCGCTCTCCTATTTACTGAAGACCCATGAAGAAGCTCATTTTCGTCACAGGCGGCGTGTGCTCCAGCCTCGGCAAGGGCATCGCTGCCTCATCGATCGGCGCCCTCATGGAGGCCCGGGGTCTGAGCGTGCGCATGGTCAAGATCGATCCCTACCTCAACGTGGACGCGGGGACGATGAGTCCCTACCAGCACGGCGAGGTCTATGTCACGGACGATGGAGCCGAGACCGATCTCGACCTCGGGAACTATGGACGCTTTACCAATTCACCCCTGTCGCGGGCCAATTCGATAACCACTGGCCAGGTCTATCAGGCGGTGATCAACAAGGAGCGCGAGGGACGCTTTCTCGGGCGCACGGTGCAGGTCATCCCCCACGTTACGGACGAGATAAAGGCGCGCATTCTCGCCGTGGGCAAGGATCCAGACGTCGACATCACCATTATCGAGGTGGGCGGCACGGTAGGCGACATGGAGTCGATACCCTTCCTCGAGGCTGCCCGGCAGCTCCTCCATGAATTCGGCAGGCAGAACGCGATTTCCATCCATGTGACCCTGGTACCGGCGGTGTCAGGGGGCGAGCTCAAGACAAAGCCCACCCAACACGCTGTCAAGGAATTGCAGGAAGTCGGCATCCAGCCGGATGCCCTGATCCTTCGTGCCTCGGGGCACCTCGACGAAGGTATGCGCCGCAAGATCGCAGGCTTCACGAACGTCGAGTTCGAGGGCGTCATCTCGGGCTATGACGTGTCGCACACGATCTACCAGGTGCCACAGATCTACCATGAGCAGGGCCTTGACTCCTTTATCCTCAAGAAGATGAACATAGAGAGCCGCCACGCGGATCTCCGCCCCTGGAAGGAAGTGGTCCGAAAGGTCGTCGAGCCAAAACGCCATGTAAGGGTCGGCGTGGTCGGCAAATATATGGAGCTCACCGACAGCTACAAGTCCGTGTGGGAAGCCCTGTACCACGGGGGCATTGCCAACGATACGGGTGTCGAGATCATCAAGATCGACTCGGGGAGGCTCGAGGGAGAGCTTGCTGACATCGACGGCGTCCTGGGGACTGTGGACGGCATCCTCGTGCCGGGGGGCTTTGGCGAGCGTGGCATCGAGGGGATGGTCCGCGCGGCGCGTTGGGCGCGGGAGCACGGGAAGCCCTATTTCGGTATCTGCCTTGGCATGCAGATCATGGTGATCGAGCACGCGCGCACCGTTCTCGGCTGGGCGAAGGCCCACTCCACGGAGTTCGACCCTGACACCGCCTGCCCCGTGGTGGGTCTCCTCGAGGACCAGGTGGATGTCAGGAACTATGGTGGCACGATGCGCCTCGGGAAGAGCGAATCGGTCCTGAAGGAAGGTTCCCTCATCCGCGAGGTCTACGGCGCCGAACATATATGGGAAAGGCACCGTCATAGATATGAGTTCAATAACACCTACCGTGCGGACTTCGAGAAGAGCGGCCTTGGCATCTCGGGTCTCACACCCGACGGGGGACTTGTCGAGTCCTGCGAGTGGCCGGGCCATCCCTGGGGACTCGGCGTGCAGTTCCATCCCGAATTCAAATCGAGGCCGACCCAGGCCTCTCCCATCTTCAAGGGCTTTATCGGAGCCTGCGTCATCGCCAATGGCGGCAAGTCCGTGCCTGGCGGCGCGGAAGCCAGGCCGGGCTCCACCGATCCACGCGAGGCCAAGGCCAAGGCCAAGGCAAAGGCCAAGGCCGGGGAGGGGCATGCGCACCGAGCCTAGGAACCGGATGCTCATAGTACTCATGTTTCTGGCGGCCCTCGGGCTGCTGGCCGCTTCCTGCTCCTTCGACTATGGCGACGAGCTTGCCCAGGCCCAGCCAACCGAGGAGCAGCCCACCGCAGTGTTTACCGATTTTACGCACCGGGTCGTAGACCGCGACAGGCTCGTGCTCGAAATCCACGCCGCGCGGGCCTCGACCTATTCAGCCGGCCACCGTACGGAACTGAAATCGGTGAACTTCGCCCAGTACGGGGACGAAGGTGCGCTTGCGGCCTCGGGGAAGGCCGACGCGGCCACGGTCTACACCGACAGCGAGAACGCTGAATTCCGCGGTCATGTACTCCTCGAATCGAAGAGCGAGCAGGCTGTGCTCGAGGCGGAGGAGCTGACCTGGGTTTCGGACAGGAAGACCATCTCGGGCGGGCTCGAGCGCATCGTGTCCGTAACGCGGCAGGATGGCGCGTGGGTGCGCGGTGCCGGTTTCAGCGCCGACCTCCGACGCCGGACATTCTCCTTCCAGGAATCCACGAGCGGGCAGTTCGTGAATCCCGACAAGGAGCCGGGCTCGCCATGAGTCCCCGCGTCTTTTCATTATTAATTGCGATATTCATGGTTGCTCGTTCCATCGCCGCGGATTCCTTCACCTTCTCCGCCGATTCGGTCAAGAGCGTCCTTGCCAAGGGCAAGGAGAGGACAAGCCTGACCGGCAAGGCCCGCGTGAAAAGCGACACCATCAACATCACGGCGGACGCCATCGAGATCTCGGGCTCCGGCTACTCGACCCTTGTATGCAAGGGCAATGTCGAGGCCGACGACCAGAAGAACGGCATACACCTTTCGGCCCCCTCCCTCATCTATGACCGCACTCATTCCATCGCCCTCCTCGAAGGCCCCTCGGTGCTCGAGGACTCGAAGAACAAGGTCGTCATGAAGGCCAACTGGATCCAGGACGACGGGGACAACGGCATCACGGTCGCCCAGGTGAATGTCAGGATACTGAAGGACGGCCTGGCCTGCCGCTCCGAGTACGTCGTCTACCGGCGAGCGAACCACGTCCTTGAGCTTTCCGGGGCGCCGCGCGTCGTACGGAACGGAGACGAGTACCGGGCGACGCGGATGGTCGTAAACACGGACACCGAGGAGATCATCCTCGAAGGAGCTGTCGCCGGTTCGGTGCATTCCGAGGACAGCAAGCCCAAGGCAGTCCAGCCTGCGGCCTCTGGAAATGCCGTCACAACTCCTGGCATCCCCGCTGCTGCGCCGCCCGGAACCCCCTCTGGGGTTCTTCCCGGCACCCCCGCGGTCAAGCCCACGGGAAAACCGCGCCGCGTTCGGAGATCCCTGTGCTGAATGCGCCCGGGTGGCTTCCCGGGATCCATTACGAGGGGCTGCCAGAGGTCCCTGAACCGGAACGGCGCTGGGGCGGTCCCGAGGGTCCCGCCCCTACCTTGCGGCATCACCTCGACGTTCGCGGCCTGCGCAAGACCTACGGTCGCAAGGTCGCGGTGGCCGATGTATCCTTTTCGATGCGCGTCGGGCAGGTGACCGGGCTGCTCGGTCCCAACGGCGCGGGCAAGACGACAGTGTTCTACATGATCGTGGGTTTCATCCGGCCCACAGCCGGGCGTGTCTCGATCGATGGCCAGGAGATTTCCCGCTTCCCGATGTACAAGCGCGCCAGGATCGGTGTCGCCTATCTTCCCCAGGAACCTTCGGTCTTCCGGAAGCTGACGGTCGAGAAGAACATCCTCGCAGTGCTCGAGACGAGGTCGGACCTCGACAGGAAGTCGCGCAGGCGGAAGCTCGAAGAGCTCCTGTCGGAGTTCGGCATCGAACGAATCGCCCGGCAGCCGGCCTTTACGCTGTCAGGAGGCGAGCGCCGCCGCACCGAGATCGCCCGCGCCCTGGCCATCGAGCCCAAGTACCTCCTCCTCGACGAGCCCTTCGCGGGCATCGACCCGATCGCCGTCCATGAAATAAAAAGCATTGTGCGAAAGCTTTCGGCTTCTGGCATCGGCGTGTTGATAACCGACCACAATGTGCGGGACACCCTGGAGATAACCCACGAGGCCCACATCATCAACCTCGGGCGCATTCTCGTGTCGGGCAACCGCGAGGAAGTGCTCGAGAGCGAGCTTGCCCGGAAGATATATCTAGGTGAATCGTTCCGGATGTAGGTCCGTCATTGGAGGTTTCGATGTCCTGCGTGATCACCAGGCTTCCGGCGGCAATGGGCTGCCGGGAGCCACAGTTCCCTGCCGCCTGGCACGCTGAGGGGCCGTGCCCCGGGGCAGCGTGGGCAGCATGACGACCCAGTCCGGCGACCGCGTCCACATCGGCTTTTTCGGAATCCGCAACGCAGGCAAGAGTTCGCTCGTCAACGCGATCGCGGAGAGGACGGTCTCCATCGTGTCCGGCCTGCCCGGCACTACGACGGACCCCGTTTCCATCCCGATGGAACTCGGGGACCTTGGCCCCGTTTCGCTCGTGGACACCGCCGGTCTCGACGACGGGGGCGAGGTGGGCGCGCTCAGGGTGGCCCGCAGCCTCGAGCGGCTTTCGTGGGCCGACATCGTCGTGCTGGCAACGCCCCTCCACCGGGCGCCAACGCAGGTCGAGGTCGAGACGCTCGGACGCATCGGCGCCAGCTCTGAAAATATAGTGATAGTCGGTACCTTCGGCGACCTCGAGCCCGACCCTGCGAAGGAGGAATGGCTCGGGGACCTCGCTGACATGGCAGCCATGGTGGTCGTGGAAGCCCCGTCGGGCGGGGACGCGGGCAGTGCGCCGCGGACTCCTCGGCCGCGTCTTGTGCTCCGGGTTTCGTCCCGGACGGGAGAGGGCGTCGGGGAATTGCGTACTGCCCTCGCTGGGCTCGGCCAGGACCGGGCGGCGGCTGGCGGCCCAGCGCTTGCGCGCGAGCTCGGCCCCCTCGAGGGCCTCGTGGAGCGTGGCGATCTCGTGGTCCTCGTGACTCCCATAGACGCAGGTGCCCCCCGAGGCCGGCTTATCCTTCCTGAGACAGCCACCCTGCGCGATGCCCTGGACCGTGGCTGTGTCGCCCTTGTGACACGGGAACACGAGCTCCCCCTGGCCTTGTCGATGCTTGGAAGGAAGCCCCGCCTGGTCATCACCGACAGCCAGGCCTTCGCCGAGGTCATCGCGGCCATACCGGGCGACCAGAGCCTTACATCCTTTTCCATACTATTCGCCCGCAAGAAGGGCGAGCTCTCCCGCTTCGCGACGGGGCTCCAACTGCTCGAAAGGCTCGCCACCGAAAACCGCAGGGAAAGCCCGCACTCTGACAATAGGCCATTCAGGCTGTTGGCCATCGAGGCCTGCACACACAACCGCTGCCATGACGACATTGCGGCCATCAAAATCCCGAGGGAACTCAGCCGTGCCATCGGGAGGCCAGTAGAGGTGACGGTCACCCGCGACCTCTCCGATACGCCACCCGCCGTCGGCTATGACCTGGTGGTGACCTGTGGAGGCTGCGTGGCAACTGCTGGCAGGATGCGGGCGCAGCTCGACGCCCTCGAGGCGGCCGGACTACCGGTACTCAATTTCGGGATTTTCCTGGGCTGGGCAAATGCTGCCTTTCCGCGCGTCATGGAACCCTTTGCAGCCATCGGGGAGTGGGCTCCTGGCATGGACGCCGCTGCCAGCCCTGTATAGTATCGTCACGCGCGTTACCGCGCCAATTCCAAGGAGGAATCGTGAGACTGGTGATCCGACCCGACTATGAAGCCGTTTCGCGCTGGGCAGCCAACCATGTCGCCGCAAGGATCATGGAGTCCGCTTCACGGGGCGAAGCCCGTTTCGTGCTCGGCCTCCCGACCGGCTCCTCGCCCCTCGGCCTGTACCGCCAGCTCGTCGCCCTCAACCGCGCGGGCAAGGTCTCCTTCGACCGCGTCGTGACCTTCAACATGGACGAATACGTGGGGCTGCCCGAAGACCATCCGGAAAGCTACCACTCCTTCATGTGGCACAACCTCTTCTCGCAGGTCGACATCCGGAGGGAGAACGTCAACATCCTCGACGGCAACGCCTCCGACCTCGAGGCCGAATGCGCCCGCTACGAGGAAAAAATGCGCCAATTGGGAGGAATAGGACTCTTCGTCGGCGGCGTCGGAGCCGATGGCCACATCGCCTTCAACGAACCCGGCTCCTCCCTCTCCTCCCGGACGCGCGTGAAGACGCTCACCATGGACACCAAGGTGATGAACTCCCGCTTCTTCGATGGCAATCCCGACAAGGTCCCCTTGACCGCCCTTACAGTTGGAGTTGGTACGATCATGGACTCGAAGGAGGTACTCATCCTCGTATCCGGCCTCCCGAAGGCCCGCGCCCTCCACCACGCCATCGAGGAAGGCGTCAATCACCTGTGGACCGTCAGTTGCCTCCAGCTGCATCCCAAGGGAGTCGTCGTCTGCGACGAGGATTCCACGATGGAACTGAGGGTAGGGACAGCCCGCTATTTCAAGGAAATCGAAGCCCGTAACTTCGACAACGACATCTGACATAGCAGGGGCAAGGGGCGCAGCCCCCCACGACCAACCAGCCCTTATGCAACCCGCCACCAACCCGGCAACGATTACGCAACGGCGCCCTTCACGTCGGCAGGGGCAAGGGGCGGCAGCCCCCAATGACCAACCCGCCCTTGTGTAACCCGCCACCAACCCGGCAACGATTACGCAACGGCGCCTTTCAGCAACGCAGGGTCCAGGGGCAGCGCCCCTGGTCGCCGTTTTAGGGGAAGAGGGGTGTGGGGAGAAACCCCCTTTTATCGAAAAAAAGGGGGTTTTTCCCCACATCTTTATCGAAAAAAAGGGGGTTTTTCCCCACATCTTCACTTGGAATCCAGCACGGTGATCCCATCCCAGCCCTCGGGGTGATCGGGCCTGTCCTTCATCCTGCGCAAGAAAATCGGAAAGGCGTTGTCTTCCGGGCATTCTTCCGCGAGACCCTCGAAGCGCGCCCGGGCTGTCGCGAATTCGCCACGGTAGTAACAGCCCAGGGCTTTCTCGAATCTGTCCTTGGCAGCGATCTTGGCCTGGCCGGAAGCGTGGCCCGGCACGAGTACCTCGTGTATGGTGATGGCTTCGTTCTTGCCCTTGACCCGCACGAAATCGAGGAGCCTCGACTTGAAGAAGTCCCTCGTCGGGATGCGTCGGAGGAGCTGCCCCGAGACAAGGATGGCAGCACCGTAATATTTGGTAAGGCTTTCAAGGCGGGATGCCAGGTTGACCGCATCGGAGATGACAGTACCGTCGCAGCGTTCTGCCTCCCCGATTATCCCGAGCATGAGCCTTCCGGTATGGAGGCCGATGCCGATCTCGATGTCGTCAGTGGCGGTATGCATCTCCGCGCCAAGGGTGGCATTGAAGCGGTCGAGTCGTCCGAGCATGCCGAGGGCCGCCCTGAGGCCCTGTTCGGCGCTGTCGGGGAAAAGGGCCATGATGGCATCGCCTATGTACTTGTCTATGAAGCCTTCGTGGTTCCTGATGACCGGACCCATCTCGGAGAGGTAGCGGTTTATGAACTCGAAGTTCTCCTTCGGCATCATCCGCTCCGATATGGAAGTGAAGGAGCGGATGTCGGAGAAGAGGACCGTCATGTCGCGCTCGACGTGGTCACCCAGGTTGATATCAACAATGCTGTCTTTCTTCAGGAAAGTGAGGAACTGCGTCGGTACGAAGCGTGCGTTGGCCTTGTTCAGGCTGAAGACCCGGTCGACGAAGGCCTTGATGTCGGAGGACATGGTGTTGAAGACGCGGCCGAGGTCCTCGATCTCGTCGCGGGATTTGATATCGACACGGATGTCGTAATTGCCATGACCGATCTCGATCGCTCCCTTGCGCAGCGAGTGGATGGACCGCAGCATGATCCAGGTGCTGAGGAAGGACACCAGGAGGATGAGGACGACCGAGATCGCGACGTTCCTGACCAGGCTGGCCTGGAACTGGTCGGAAACTTCCTTGAAGATGTTGGCGTCGATGGTGATCTCCATGACCGCTGCCACGCCGCCGTCCGCCCGGCGGATGGGATAGAATCCCGAGATCCATTGGCTGTAGGCATCCTCGTAGCGGTC
>JBMOIK010000123.1:0-10019 GCA_049317365.1 Rectinemataceae bacterium
TTGAAAAGGACTTGAAAGCCGTCAGAGTAGCCGAGCGTACTCCAAAGTTTGTGCAGAAAGGGTTTTTTGCTCTTGACTTGAACCATATGTGCGATACATTGAACCATGGAGGTGGTTCATGAGCTCGATAACCATTCATGCCCTCGATCCAGAGCTTGACCGAAGGCTTTCGGCAAAGGCTAAAGAAGAAGGCAAAAGCAAAAACCTTCTTGTGAAGGAATGCCTTGCACAGGCGGTGGGCCTGGGGCCATATACCGACGAGTATGCAGAGTTCTGCGGAGTCTGGACTGCTGAAGAACGAAGCCTTTACCACGCACAGACAGAGGATCACAATCGCATCGACGCGGGGGAATGGTGAACTCAGGCAGGCTGATGCTCGACACCAACGCGTATACGGCGCTGCTCGCAGGAGACAGGCGCATCTCCAACCTCCTTGCATCCTGCGAAGCTGTCCTTGTTTCGCCGGTGATGGTCGGGGAGCTCTACGATGGCTTTCTTGGAGGAAGCCGGCAGACTGAGAACAGGTTGAGGCTGGAGCGCTTTCGGGAAAAGCCTCGGACTCTCCTCGTTCCAATCACTGACAATACGGCCGAATGGTTTGCGGAAATCAAGCGTCAGCTCAGGCTCAAGGGAAAACCCATCCCCATGAACGATGTATGGATAGCTGCCAGCTGCATGGAGCATGGGGCCCGCCTGATTTCATTCGACAACCACTTCGCCGCCATTGATGGGCTGCTCCGCTGGGACGGCAAGGAGGACTGAGGCCACCCTCCCCCTCACTCCAATCACCGTGCTATTGTTGAGCCATGTTCCTGCGTGAACTGCGCGATCCGGTCACCCATCTCGGCGGGGCTGGAAAGGCTGTGGCCGAACGCCTGGCGCGACTTGGCATCTGGTCGGTGGCCGATCTCCTCCTCCACTTTCCCCGCGATTGGGATGACCGATCGGAATGGACTGGCTTTGCCGAGGCAGCCCGGAGTGGAGGCCGGGCACATGCGGAGGCGACTGTCGTAGCCCAGGAGTGGTTCGGCTACGGCAGGATGAAAACCCTCAAGCTCATCGTCGAGGATGCCACAGGCCGCGCCTCCCTGCCCTGCTTTAACCGTGCCTTCCTCGAAAAAGCCCTTCCGGTTGGATGCCGTGTGGTGGTCACTGGGACCTTCAAGCTGAAATACAAGGAGCTCCAGGCCTCCTCCTTCGAGGTGGAAAGGCTGGACGAGGGCAGCGCCCCAAAAAGCGGACTCCTTCCCGTCTACCCCTCCACCGAGGGCCTCGCCCAGGGCACGATCCGGAAGCTCGTCGCGCGTGCCATGACCGAATACGGAAAACGTGTCGAGGACGAGCTGCCTGAGGAGATCCGGGCAAGACGGGGCTTCCTCCACAAGCGGCAGGCCCTTGCCGCCATGCACGCACCTGCGAGCGAGGCTGAACGGGAGCAGGGCCGCGAGACCCTCGCCTACGAGGAGCTCTTCTGGTTCCAGCTCGCCGTTGCGCAGCGGGGGGAGCGCAGAAAGGAAACCGCCATAGACCGGAGACCCCACCAGGGCAGCCTCCGCTCGCGCCTCCTTGCCCGCCTCCCCTGGAAGCTTACCGGAGACCAGCTCCACGTTGTCGAGGAGATTGTCGCCGACTTGAAATGCCCTCGTCCCATGGCGCGCCTCCTCCAGGGGGACGTTGGCTCGGGCAAAACTCTGGTGGCCTTCCTCGCCGCCCTGGAGGCCATCGAGGCTGGCGGCCAGGTTGCCATCATGGCACCCACCGAGCTGCTTGCGCGCCAACATGCCGAAACGGCCGCCCGCCTCCTTGAGCCCCTCGGCCTCAGGCTCGGCTTTCTTTCAGGCAACATCGATGACGCTGCGCGCCCTCCCCTCCTGGCAGCCCTCGCGGCAGGTGAGGTGGACCTCGTGCTGGGCACCCAGGCTCTCTTTTCCGAAACAGTGCAGTACAGGTCGCTGAGCCTCGCCATAGTCGATGAGCAGCACCGCTTTGGAGTCCTGCAGCGCATCGCCCTCTCGCGCAAGGGCCCGATGCCCGACCTCCTGATGATGACCGCGACACCGATACCGCGCACCCTGGCCCTCACTGTCTTCGGCGACCTGACCGTTTCGACCATCCGCGAGATGCCACCAGGCCGCAAGCCCATCGTCACACACCTCGCCATGGACGAGCACGAGGCTCGGGTCTATGACTTTGTCCGGAAGCGGCTCGAAGCGGGGGAGCGCGCCTATTTCGTCTATCCCCTGATCGGTGAGTCCAGCAAGCTGGAGCTCAAGAACGCTGAGGGTATGGCCGAGCGGCTCAGGAAGGAGGTTTTTTCCAATTATACCGTGGGCCTCATCCACTCGCGGCTCAAGGAGGATCTCAAGCGCGAGGCCATGGCAGCCTTCAAGCGCGGCGAAACCCGGGTCCTGGTCGCAACCTCGGTGGTCGAGGTCGGCGTCGATGTGCCCGAGGCGACAGTCATGGTCATCGAGCACGCCGAGCGTTTCGGCCTTGCGGCCCTCCACCAGCTCAGGGGCCGGGTGGGTCGGAGCGACGCCCAGTCCTGGTGCTTTCTCGTCTACTCCGACAAGCTCACCGAGGAGGGGAAGGCCCGCCTCAAGGCCATGCTCGGTACGCCGGACGGCTTCGCACTTGCCGAGGAAGACCTCAGGATAAGGGGACCAGGGGAGCTGTCAGGCACTGCCCAGTCGGGAGCCCTCGCCTTTATCGTGGCGGACCCTATCCGCGACCTTGCCCTCCTTGAAAAGGCTCGGAGCGATGCCTTTGCCCTCGTGGCTACCGACCCCGCCCTCTTGTCGGCGGCCAGCCATCCGCTCCGCGAGGTGCTGGCCAGGGCCAACCCCTTTTCAGAAGGCGCAGCCGGAGCGGTCTAGGCTGCAGGGCCTGCTGCTTGCAGGACTTTCACGGATCGCAGGCTGGGAGCCAAAGACAGGAACCTGCGGTACTGTGACAAGACAAAGCCGCCCCCATGTGGGCGGCTTTGAAATCCTCAAAACGGCGAGTTTCAGGACCTTTTTCGGGTCTTGGGCGACTTGGGCAATCGGGAAACCCCGGATGCCTTGGCGTTCGGTTTTCCCCTCAAGGCCCTGAGACTCTCGACGGCTCTGGCTCCACGCACCAGCACTGACTCGGCAAAGGTCAGGTACTCCACGAGCTTTGTCTTCGAGACCCTTGGCCCGAGCATCTCTACCGCGCGCCTATATTTCCTGCGCATGTACTGGATAGAGGGTATAGACGCGCCGAAGGCCTCGGCAACCTCCCAGTCACGATGCTGGTAGCGCCCAGCCTTGTCCTTGCCGTTGAGCTCGAGGAATCGCCCAACGCGATCTGCATTCCAGACGAGGTTGGTCCCGCTGGAATAGTCATGGACAGTCAGGCGGACGCGCGTACGCTCAGCCGAACCTTCCATCTTCTTGCTCTTCCAGTAGGGGTGACGATTCCGCGCATGGAGGATATCCTCCCTGCTGAATCCCGATTGAGCCATCCATAATCGTGCTAGCCGGGCTTTTGTGGCCGGCGCGATCTTGGCGCGAAGGGAAGCCTCGATGTAACCCTCGGGCGTCCGGGCGTCAAGTATCGCTTTCTCTGCCTTGGTCATGATTTCATTCTAGCGCAGTGTATGATAATTCGCAAACCGAAAGTAACTTTCCCGCAACATTCGCACAGAGAAAAAATCTGGAGTCCTCTAACCTTCGAGCCGCTCCCTGAGGGCATCAAGCTCCGCGGAAAGGCCCTTCGGCATGTGCTCCCCGAAGGATGCATAGTATTCGGCTATGCTCGGAAGCTCGGCTTTCCAGGCTTCACGGTCTACCGACAGCAGCGTATCGAGCATTGCCTCGCTCAGGTCCAGGCCCTCGAGTTCGAGCGCCTTCCTCGAGGGCAGGAAGCCGATCGGGGTACGCTCGGCGCCCTCTGCGCCCTTGGCGTCGCAGCGCTCGAAAACCCACTTGAGTATGCGCGAGTTCTCGCCATAGCCCGGCCAGAGGAAGCTGCCGTCGCTGCCCTTCCTGAACCAGTTGACGTAGAAGAATTTCGGGAGACTGGCTCCAGGCCGGGCGCCGACCTCGAGCCAGTGCCCGAAGTAGTCACCCATGTTGTAGCCGCAGAAGGGCAGCATTGCGAAGGGATCGCGGCGGAGTCGTCCAAGGGTACCCGCAGCGGCGGCTGTGGTTTCGCTGGCGACAATCGAGCCCATGAAGACACCGTGGGCCCAGGAGAAGGCCTCATGGACCAGGGGCACGACAGTGGCACGGCGCCCGCCGAAGAGGATGGCCGAAATCGGCACGCCGTCGGGGTTTTCCCACTCCGGATCGATGGCCGGGCAGGCCTTGGCCGGAGCGGTGAAGCGCGCGTTCGGGTGGGCACCCGGCTTGCCTGAACTCGCATCGTAGAGCTTGCCCTGCCAATCGATGGTCCAGGGAGGAGCAGGAGAGCCGATACCCTCCCACCAGATGTCGTTCTCCGGAGTAACGGCGCAATTGGTAAAGATCGAGTCGCGGTTGAGACTCGCCATGGCGTTCGGATTCGAGGACTCGCTCGTACCAGGTGCGACGCCAAAAAAGCCGGCCTCGGGATTGATGGCCCGGAGCTGACCGTCCTGGCCAAAGCGCATCCAGGTGATGTCGTCGCCGACTGTCTCGACCTTCCAGCCTGGTATGGTCGGGATGAGCATGGCCAGGTTGGTCTTGCCACAGGCCGAGGGGAAGGCGGCTGCGATGTACTTCTTCCTTCCCTCAGGATCAGTGATGCCGAGGATGAGCATGTGCTCGGCGAGCCAGCCCTGGTCGCGTGCCATCGCGCTCGCGATGCGGAGGGCGAAGCATTTCTTGCCGAGAAGGGCATTGCCTCCGTAGCCTGAACCGTAGGACCAGATGGCCCGTTCCTCCGGAAAATGGACAATATACTTGCGGTCCTTGTCGCAGGGCCAGGGCACGTCAGCCTGACCAGGTGCCAGAGGTTTCCCGACAGAATGGAGGCAGGGCACAAAGTCACCCTCAGGGCCAAGGGCTTCAAGGACCTGGATCCCGACCCTCGCCATGATGTGCATGTTCACGACGACATAGGCGGAGTCGCTTATCTCGACGCCGATCTTGGAGAGGGCCCCGCCGACCGGGCCCATCGAATATGGAATGACATACATCGTGCGGCCCCGCATCGAACCCGCGAAAAGGCCACGGAGAATGCGCTTCATCTCTGAAGGCTCAGCCCAGTTGTTGGTCGGTCCTGCGTCTTCGCGGCGCTTCGAGCAGATGAAGGTACGGTCCTCGACGCGGGCCACATCGCCGGGATCGGAGTTTGCGTAAAAGGAATGAGGTTTCCTGGCCTGGGAAAGAGGCCGGAAGGTGCCTGAAGCCACAAGGCGACCACAAAGCTCGTCGTATTCTGCCGGACTCCCGTCGCACAGCCTGATTTCGGTGGGTTCACAGAGCCCAGCCATTTCCGCGATCCAGGTCCGGAGCCGCTCGTGGCGAAGGTCGTCTGTGTTCATCGGATGGACTCCTCCACTGGAAAACCTGGCAGGATGCTTCCCTGATTCCATGATCGTGGCCTGTGCCACCTCGTGTCGGATCTCAGATCTTAGGCATCCCATCTCAATGCGAGCCTGTTACCGATCATGAAACGCCGTTTCGGATGTCGAATGGACACTAAAACATCTACACCGCTTTCCACGGATTTGCAAGAGAAACCTCGTGAGGGTCGAAAACAGCTCATTGCAATTGCCAAGATCATGAACCTAGGTTCTTCTCCAGGCTGCCGCTGACGCTCCCTTTTTCCGCTTTTGGCCCAGGAGCCTGAAGCCAGTTGGCCGCCTCCGCTCGAGGCGCACGAGTTCGGTCGGAGGGGCTGCGATCACAAGGGTGCCACCTGGGCAGAGGAGGCGCAGGGCGCGGCTCCAGGTCGGCTCGACCCAGTCATACTCTGGCACTGGATCGGCGAAATCCAGGAGGAGGTCAAGGGTAGCCTCTCCCACCACATCGAGCGAAAGGGCATTCACGAGCTCGATGGCCATGGATACCGTGGGCTCTTCTCCGGAGACCTGATCTATCCTAACGAGGTTTTCCCGCGCCGCATGCAGGGCCAGGAGGTCGCGGCCTGCGAGGCGCAGGCGCTTGGGCCCCAGCGATGCGGCGATCCAGAGCGCTGCGTGTCCGACGCCGGGGTTGATCACCAGGGATTCGTCGACCTTGCCCCCTGAGGCAAAGCGGCTTACAAGTTCTGTTGCCGCCAGCTGCGGATAGCCGATGGTGTCAAAGTCAGGGAGGCCCCAGAACCCCGTTGCAGTGTAGACTTTCCCGAAGAGTTTGAATCCGCCAGTCCTCCGGACATAGGCCGAAAGGTCAAAGCAGCCGGGCGATAAGGGATCTCCCTTCGCTTCGCCAGAAGGGATGCCCGGGGTCTGGCCCTCGCCGAGGCTGCAGACGAAGGCCCGGTGCATGGCACCACGCTCTTCGGTGACGAGCTCGAAGCCCTGGACGGCAAGGAGGGCACGGACCTCGTCGACAAGGGGCTTTACTACCACGATTCCGAGCCTGCCGCCGGGAGCGAGGGCAGCCGCAGCCTGGGCGATGAAGGCTGCTATGACGGGGCCTCCAGCCTTGGCTGGCACGTTCGACAGGATATAGTCCCACGCAGCGCCGAGTCCTCCAGCGCCAATGAGCCCGGGTTCCACCTTCGCGTTGTCAAGGTGGTTGGCACGACGGTTGCGCTCCGAGAAGGCGACGGCGAGGAGGTCCCGGTCCAGGAGGGTTACCTCCGCTGCAGGGAAGGCTGCGGCGATGGCAAGGCCGATGACGCCAACCCCGGAACCCGCATCGAGGACACGCTTCGCGCCGGCAAGCACGGCGTCGCGACCAACAGCCTTGAACAGGAGCTTGCTGCCGACATCAACATCAAAAGAGGAAAAAAGCGCATGTGATAGGTCAAGCCTGAGCTCGGCTCCGCAGAAGCGAAAATCCACAGTCTTATTGACCAATGCTTTGAGGTCGGGCATGGGCGCCATTCTACGGGATGCCCCCCCCAGCGTCAAATGAGCCTCGAAGCACCAGGCGAGCGTTGCGGCGAAGAGCCTCAGGTTCAATCCAGGCCTGGCCGATCGTCGTTCCCTTGAACCTGGAGCGCAGCTGTTCATCCGACGCCAGGGAAAGTTCCCGCGCCGGGAGTGCAGGGCCGAGGAGACCCTGTGTCGGAATCACGGGCGAATGCCCTGAAAACAAGGGGCAGGCTTCCGTGCAGGCGTCGCAACCGTACAATCGGCTTCCCCATGCGGCTTCCACCGCTGGCGGAAGATCCTGTAGGCGACTCGCCCAGTTCTGGATGCAGCGCTGCCGGTCAAAGCGCCCCCCGGACAGGGCAGCGGTCGGGCAGGCGTCCACGCAGGCCCTACAGTCACCGCAGGCGACATCGGGAAGCCGCAGAGGGCTGTCAGAAGGAAGACCGGGAGAGTCGTCCTCCTCGCCCCAGGCCGCCCGTGGAATCATGAGCAAACCCAGAACTACACCAGGACCGACACCAGGCACGAGGAGGAGCCCCGAGCGGCCGATGCGGCCCAGACCGGCCGCCAGCGCGAGGGCCCGCTCAGGCAGTCCTGAGTTGACCAGGCGCCGCCAGGATCTCCGCCTGCCTGGCACCAGGCCCGCGGCAACCAGATCAGACCGAGCCATACCTGCCATCGCCTCAAGGCGATCACGGAGTTCGCCATACCAGTTCGCTCGGGCGAAGCGGGCGATGGCCGCATGGGGCTGCCCTTCCTCGAGGGGGAAAGGTGGTGGCGGTCCCTCGTCAAAGGCCAGGGCCGCCGCCACCATGGCACCAGAGCCAATCAGGCCATATTTTTCCTGGGATTCAGGGGGCAGCGATTCACGAAAGGGCTCAAGGGCGGAGCGGGTGGCAATCGCGTAGTGCTCAATCCCAAGCAGCACGGCAGAGCCTTGGATCGAATCACGGATTATCCTGGAAGGTTCCGGGCCGATGCGGCTCAATGGGCTCCCTGGGATTCGCGTCGTGACCGGTCGATCTTGGTCATCTTGCGGAAGTAGTCGCACTGCTTTTCTATCTCGGCAAGGTCGGAGACATGGAACTTGTTATCGACGATCTTGAATTTATTGTTCTCCAGGAGGCGCTGGACGATGAGGTTTCCGTCCGCTCCGGTCAAGCCGATCATTCCCTGGAGTTCCTTGGGTCCATAATCGAAGACAAAGGCTCCGCCAGCGCGGAGGGTGACCCTGTTCTTTTCGAGGGTCATGGAGAATGTGTCATAGACGCGCCCAAGGGGATCGCTGATGATCGTGTTGGCAAGCTGCTTGTAGATGAACCATAGCCGTTCGGAGAGCAGCGTGGTGAGCCGGGTCACGATCTGGGGCTGGGTCTTTACCATGCCCTCGAAATTGGCCTTGTTGACCGCGAGGAGGTAGGCGTCATCGTTGGCGATGGCGTTCGCCGAGCGCGGCTTGTTCTCGAGGATGGACATCTCCCCGAAGATGTCACCCGGTTTCAGCACCGCGAGAAGCACCTCGGAATCTCCGACGAGCTTCGTGATCTTGACCGAACCTTTCTGGATTATGTACAGCTCCGAACCTGGCATGCATTCGGAGAATATCATCGTGTCCTTCGGGTAGTAGCGGGTCAGGCCCTCCGTGCTTCCATCGAGATAAACCGCGTGCGAATAGGGCTGGATCTTCATGAGGCGGTCGCGGGCGGTAGCGGCATTCGGGCCACTCGGCACGAATTTGAGATACTGGTAATAGGAATAGTATGCCAGGTTGTACGCACTCTGCTTCGCATAGAACTCGCCAAGCTTGAAGAGGAAGGAGGGGTCTGCCTCCATATGGTTCTTGTTGGTCTGGCGCATGAGCGCCTCGTCCAGGTAACGCATCTTGCGGGAAAAGGCCATGATGATCTTCATGGCGACCGGCGTGTTCCGCTCGATCAGCAGTCCGAACTGCTCGCGGTAGACGGAGATGACAACGCAATCCTCCATGGCCTGCGCCGTCTCGATATGGTTATGGGAGGACATTGTTGCTATGACACCGAAAAAATCCCCGGGCCCGAGCATGTTGCCCGTGTCTTCCTCGACAACCTCGACTTCCTTCGAGACCCGGACGTGTCCGGACCTGATGATGAAGAAGCGGTCGGCATTCTGCTTACCTTCGACAATTATGTATGCGCCCTTCTTGAAATTGACGAACGAGAGCTGGAGCGGATTGTCCATGCTTCTTCCTGACCGTACCTCGGTGAACGTGCGCCGGACCCGGAAGGTTCGCCGCAGAATAGCGCCCCCGGACGGAACGACTGTTCGATTATAAAATCCTGCACCGAAAGCTGTCAACGACGGCTGGAGCATGATAGCCCCCGCAACATTCAAATAAAAAGGCGGCCCGACGGGCCGCCCTTGCGAGGGTCCGGGTACAGCATCGGCACCCGGCGCTTTGAACCTGACAGGATAGTGAAGCTGGCTAGACGAGGCCCTGGCTGATCATGGCATCAGCAACCTTCTTGAATCCGACGATGTTGGCGCCGATGACATAGTTTCCTTCGAAGCCATACTGCTTGGCCGCATCCCAGGAAGCCCTGTGGATGTTGATCATGATCTCGTGGAGTCGGTCATCGACTTCCTTTGCACTCCAGTTGAGGCGCATGGAGTTCTGGGACATCTCGAGGCCGGAGGTGGCGACACCACCAGCATTCGCAGCCTTGCCTGGTCCGAAGGGGATCTTTTTCTCGATAAAAAGTTTCCAGGCTTCGGGAGTACAGCCCATGTTGGAGGTTTCGACGACGATCTTGACTCCATTGGCGATGAGGGCCTTGGCGTCGTCGCCGTCGAGCTCGTTCTGGATGGCGCAGGGCATGGCAATATCGACCTTGACTCCCCAGGGCTTCTTTCCCGCATGGAACATGGCGCTTGGGAATTTTTTCGTGTAGGTCTCGACCTTGTTGCGGTCAATGATGAGCATCTGCTCAAGGTAATTCCACTTGTCCTGGGTCCCGATGCCGTCCGGATCGTGGATGAAGCCATCGGG
>JBMOIK010000124.1:0-9904 GCA_049317365.1 Rectinemataceae bacterium
TCCGCCAGATGATGAAGAAGGTCGAGATCGTTGCGCCCGGCGACACGAGGTTCATCTACGGCCAGCAGATCGACAAGCACCGCTTCCACGACGAAAACCACCGCGTCATCGCCGAGGGCGGACAGCCCTCCGTCGCGCGGCCCCTCCTCCTTGGCATCACGAGGGCCTCGCTCAAGATCGACTCCTTCTTCGCGGCCGCCTCCTTCCAGGAAACTACCAGGGTCCTGACCGATGCAGCCATTGCAGGTGCAACGGACACTCTCCGCGGCCTCAAGGAAAACGTCATAATCGGGCACTTGATCCCCGCCGGTACCGGAATGAAGAAGTACAGGAACATCAAGCTCTTCGACGCCGAGAACGACGATCTTGACGCCTTCGTGAATGAGATCATCGAGAAGAGGAAGCGCGAGAAGGAACTGGCCCCCATGCCAGCACTGGAAGACCATGGCGACAACCGCTTCGAGGAGGACACTGTCTTCGAACACGATGAGGGTTTTGAGGCCGTGGAGCCCGAAGAACTCTGAAGGTCATCCGTATCATGAGAACCGGCGCGGCTCCCTTCGGGGAGCCGCGTTTTTTGCCATTGTCAGCGAAGGAGGGTCGGGGTGCCGATGGCCGGAAGGATCAGCGCCATTCGCCTGCGCCACGCCTGACCTCGGAGGCAAGTTCGCCGTAGCGTGCCGCCGCGTCCCTGCGCCGCTCGAGGATGACGTCATGCTCGAGGCCCGAGGAAAAGCGGGCAACCGGAATGACCGTCTCGCACTCGGCATTGTCGAGGGCCAGGACGGCGGCAAGGAGGTTTTCCTCGTCCTCGGGGGGGATGGCGATGAAGCCGTGCTTGTCGGCGTGGAGCAGCATGCCCTCCTCGATCCGGGTGCCGAAGACCTCCACGGCCCCGCCCCAGTCCACCGGCCAGGCATGGAGGTGGCCGACGCTGAGCCTCCGTGCAAGGGCCTTGAATCCGGCGTTGGTCATCTCATCGAGGTCGCGGATGGAGCCATCCACGATCGTGCCCACACAGCCGAGGCTGCGGTGGGTATTGGCGCTCACCTCTCCCCAGAATGAGCCCTGGGCTCCTGGCGTGCCGATGTCCTGCATTACGATGATCTTGGGTCCCGGCAGCGAGGCGACGTGGGCGAACCACTGGTCCCAGGCGCCGGGCTTGTCCACGGGATGGACGGGATTGCAGGGATCGATGCGGATGGTGACAGCCCTCCCGACCATGGTGCCGAGGGAGGGCATGAAATCGCGGGTCTCCTGGCGGTTCCACAGGCCTTCGAGGCGGTCGCGCTTCGTGCAGGCTTCCCAGCCGTTGTAGATCGTGGGAGTGTTCCAGCGCTTGAGCCGGAGCATCGCGCCCGGTCCTAACAATTGTGCTTTTATTGTTGCCTGGCCTGCGGCCCTCGCGGTCTGACTGGCAGCGTCAGGAATGTCTGTGGCGCTCATGGCGTCTCCTTGGGAGGTGTTTCGGCGAACACGAGTCCGGCCTTGCTGTAGCTTGTTGAAAGCGCGACGTCGCGTGCAGCCTCTATGTTTTCGCGTTTGCTGCCTCGGGGCAGGGCACAGCCCGAGCCGAGGACGAAGGCCCCCAGCGCCCCGCCCTCCAGGATGCAGGTGCGGGCTTCGAGCGCGATCTCGGCGGCACTCGAGCGGAGGAAACTCATGGTGTCGATGCCACCCATGAGGGCCTGCCGTGGCCCCACGAGCCGGCGCAGGGCGCCAGGGGTCGAGTTTCCCAGCGGATCGAGGGGTGCGATGCAGTCGATTCCGGCCTCGACGAGATCCTTCGCAATTGGTCGTAGGTCTCCGCAGATGTGACAATAGACCCGGGCTCCGGGATCGATCGACTTGACCGCGGACGCCACGTCCCGGAAGCGGGGGAACACGAATTCCCTCCAGAGGGCGGGGGATATCAGCGTCATGGTCCCGGCCGAATCGTTCAGGCGCAGCACCCTGAGCCCGAGGCCCAGGAGGAAGCGGGCCTTGGCGATGGCGATGGCCGCGCCTTTGTCCATCAGGGCGTGCACGAGCGCGGGTTCGTCGATGAAGTCATAGAGGGTGCGCTCCATTCCCCGGAGCGCGATGCAGAACGAAACCGTTGCCGATCCCAGGTCGCCGAAGAGGGCCGTCCTGTCGCCGTATTCCCTCATGGCTGCAAGAGTGATGTCGCGGAAGCCGGAGCTCTGCCAGAAGGAGGCATCGGGGACGGCCAGCGCCGCTATATCATCGTAATTGCGAACAAATGCTTCCTGTGAAAAGCGGAACCAGGGCCAGGCGGAGAAGAAGGGGTCGCCGGGATCGACCGACCGCGGGTCGTCGAGATGGGTCGCGAAACCTCCCGCCTCATCGACGCGGCCCAGGACCCTGCCCCCTGAGTCCAGCTCAACAGCCTGGCCCCTCGCGTCCCGTTCGAGGCGACGAGGCGGGAGCTGGAAGATCCGCGTTCCGTCGAGGCCCAGCTCGACTGCGGCCCGGGCGGTTATCTCCAGGGCTCGCCTGGGGTCCCCGATGACCTCGAGCATATCCTCGCCAAGGAGGCTGGCAGCAAGGTCGATCCAGATCTTGGGGGCGAAGGGCACCCGGTCGGGAGTGGCTCCGGAAACTGCGGCATACACGCGCTCCTGGGGGGTCATGCCCTGCGAAGCCGCAGGCCTCACGGATCCTCGTCCTTCCAGAGGCCAGACAAGGCCGCAGACACAGCCTTGTGCCGGGCCAGCTTTTTCGCGTAGATGGCTGAGGTAGCGCTGTCTGGCTTGTGGCGTCGTCCTATCCGAACCATTCGTGCCGCCGCGGTCCGTAGGTCGGGATGGAATCCAGCGGCTACCGCAGCGGCCATGGCGCAGCCGAGGGTTCCGAGTTCATCGGCCTCGACTGTCTCGACTGGAAGTCCGATGACGTCTGCGAAGATCTGTGACCATAGGGGCGACTTGGCCGCTCCCCCCGCGAGGCGGATAGCCTTGGGCGTTTTCCTGGAAGCAAGGAGCTTTTCAAGATGCACCATGTGGCCAAAGGCTATGCCCTCATAGACTGCGCGGATGAGTTCGGCCCTCGTCGTCGAAGGCTCCATCCCCACAAAACAGGCTCGCGCCCGTGGGTCATACTGGGAGCCGAAAATGTAGGGGAGGAAGACGATGCCCTGGCCATCGGCGGGGACTGTGGCGGCGAGGCGGCCGGCGTATTCATAGATCCCCACTCCCTCTGCCTCGGCGGCCATCCTCTCCTCGCCCAGGAAGAGGGAGGTGAACCACTCGTTGTTGCCGGCCGAGGTCGTGCTGCACTCCTCGACGAGGAAGTAACCGGGAACGCAGAAGAGGGAGTTCATCATGATGGACCCATCGAGCACGGGCTTCGGCGAGACGTATTCGTTGATGCTCCAGGTGCCAGCGATTACGCAGACATTCGTCTCGTCGAGGACATCGACCGCCGCCGCACAGGCATCGATGTCGAACATGCCGCCGGCGACAGGGAGGCCGACAGGGAGGCCGGTGGCTTCCGAGGCCTCAGCGCTCACGTTTCCACAGGCTTCGGTCGATCCGCGGAGAGGGGGCAGGCGGTCCGAAAGTCCCCCGATACCGAAAAGCTCGAGGAGTTCCTCGTCGAAGCGGCCTTCCTTCAGATTCATCAGGGATGAGCCAGAGTAGTCGGTTGTTTCCGCGAAGGCCTCTCCTGTCAGGCGGAATCGAATGTAGTCCTTGACTTCGAAGATCCACTGTGTGGCCTCGAGGACGCCAGGCTCGTTTTCCTTGATCCAGCGGAGGAGGGCCACGGGCTGGCAGGCAAGCACGCTCTGGCAGGTCTTCTCGAAGGCCTTCTGCGCGGTGCCGTCGCTCTTCCAGGCCTCGACAATTGCCGTCGCCCGGGAATCGGTGGAGACGATGCCGGGACGGGCGGGCTTGCCGTTCCGTCCCCAGAGATAGAGTCCCTTGCCATGACCGGTCGAAGCGAGGCCCCGGAGCGAGCCAGGCGCGATGCCGGAGCCTGAAATCGCTTCCCTGATCGCCTCGCAATTCGCGCGCCAGAGGACTTCCATGTCACGCTCGGTATGGCCGCTGAAAGGCAGGGAAAGGGGCAGGGAACGAGAGGCACTGCCGACCTGCCTGCCAGTACCGTCGAAGATGCAGACCTTGGTAGTCGTGCCCCCATTGTCGATGCCCATGAAATAGTCCGTCATACGTCAGTCCTTTTCCTTTCCATGAGGATCACACTGTATTCGAAGTCGTGGTTTTTGTCCTCCGCGCCGGGGCAGTTCCCTGCAACGAGCTGCCTGCGATACTGTCCGGCGCCCTTTCGGATCGCCGTTCTGGCACAAGGTCCTCCCCTTATTGACCTCAAGCGCACTTTCCGCCTACAGTCAGCATCCCGGAGTCTAAGGGTTCGACTCCGGGACTGTCCGAACCTATGGTTCGGGAATGCGTACCATACCTACGCTCTGGTCATGCTGAGGCCGGGCACCACAAGGGAGTCGAAAGCGTAATGCCGACAATCAATCAACTGATCCGCCTGGGCCGCAAGGCCAACACCTGGCGGACCAAGGCCCCGGCCCTCCTGGAATGTCCCCAGCGCCGTGGCGTTTGCACCCGCGTCATGACCGTGACGCCGAAAAAGCCGAATTCGGCCCTCCGCAAGGTCGCCCGTGTGCGACTGAGCCACGGGACCGAGGTCACCGCCTACATCCCCGGCGTCGGCCACAACCTCCAGGAACACTCCGTGGTCCTCGTGCGTGGTGGACGTGTCAAGGATCTTCCTGGTGTGCGCTACCACATCATCCGCGGAGCCAAGGATACCCTCGGCGTCGAAGACCGCAAGCAGAGCCGATCCAAGTATGGCGCCAAGCGGCCGAAGGCCTAGGGGGAGAACCATGGGACGCAAAAAGAAGACCATCGATCGCGGCCATTTGCCCGATACCAAGTACAATTCCGTCATCCTGACCAAGTTCGTCTGCCGCATGCTCTGGCAGGGCAAGAAATCCATCTGCGCGCGCATCGTGTACGACGCGATGGAGATCATGCAGAAGAAGGCCAACACGCCCGCCCTCGACGTCTTCATGAAGGCGCTCGAGAACGCGAAGCCGGTGGTCGAGGTCAAGTCCCGCCGCGTCGGTGGTGCCACCTATCAGGTGCCCATCGAGATCCGGGACAGCCGCCGCGAAGCCCTTTCCATGCGCTGGCTCATCACCGCCGCCCGGAACCGCTCCGGCAAGGCCATGGCCGACAAGTTAGCCGACGAACTCCTCGACGCCTTCAACAACACCGGCACCGCCGTAAAGAAGAAGGAAGACACGCACAAGATGGCTGAAGCCAACAAGGCTTTTGCCCATTACAGGTGGTAGCCCAGGGCGAAAGCCTTGTTGGCTATAGCGAGGCCCACAGGCCGAGCGTTGACTAGTGTGCACTCAGAAGGCCCGGTACTCCGGGCCTTCTGCTTTTAAGGCCCCGAATAAAGCCTTCGCGCACTATCGTTGGTAATACCAAGCAAGCAAGGGCGTCAGCACCTGAGTTAGGTGCGAAGGCTTTGTGAGCTATCCGGCCCGCGCGAGCGGGCCGGAGACTTGTGTGTGAGCTATCCGGCCCGCGCGAGCGGGCCGGAGACTTGTGTGGGGCCTTGCTGGAAGGCAGCAGGGCGAAAGCCTTGTTATCGTTCCCCTTACTCCAGTTCCGCGAAAAGCTCTCCAGGATCGATTCCGAAGTCCGCAAGCACTGAAGAGCCGATCCGCGACCAGTTCTGGAACTGCTCGCGGAGGGATCCCTGATCGAAGTGGCCGTTTTCAAGTCGATAGACGCAGATCGAGAGGGCAGCCGGGTCGATGATCCAATACTCCCTGACGCCCATGCGCTCGTAGAGCCTGAACTTGTCGTTCTGGTCCCATTTCGAACTTGAGGGAGACAGGATTTCCATGGCGAGGTCCGGCGCTCCTCGCGCGTTGGCCTTCCGGATACGGGAGCTATCACAGAAGACCACGATGTCAGGCTGTACCACGTTACAGGTTTCATCGTCTTCCTCATCCCTCTCAGGGAGAAGGACATCGAAGGGAGCTGTCAGAACCTCGCAGGGTTTACCTTTGAGAAATGCGTACACTTCTCCAGCCAGGCGCATTGAGACTCTCTGGTGGCGCGTCGATGGCGCTGCCATCATCCGAGCCAGGCCGTCGATGAGCTCCCAGCGCTTCTCGTCATCCCAGGTTTTATACTCTCCGTAGCTGAACCGCTCCGCTAATTGCATCGCTGCTTCTCCCATGCCGTGGTACTTCCAGTATACCAATACGCCGAGAGCTAGGCCTTCCGATTGCGATTCTTCCAGAAAACCCACGTAACCCTGCTAAAAGCAAGGGAATCCTCACAGCCCCCTGTCCAGCGCCCTCCCAAGTGCAGCTGCATCATCCACGTCTGCGGGCTCCAGCATCGCATAGCCCTCCTCATCCATGGCCATCACGAGGGCTTTGCGCCAGCGACCCATTGCACGCGTCAGCAGTCGGAGGAGCCGCGAGCGGAGCTCCGGGTCGTGGCGGTCGTGGACCATGAGCTCGAGGTAGCCCTCCCCGAAAAGCGTTGCTGAGACCCATCGCGTGGCCAGGACAAGCTCGCAGACATTCCGCGCTCCATGGGCGAGCTCGGCGTGTTCGGCAAGCCAGGCTTCATGGAAGCCGGGAACGGGATAGACCTGGCCGTCGAGGGCGATCCAGCTGGCACCCCTGATCAGGGTCCAGGGTGGCGGGGAGGCAGAGTCGTCGCTCATGGAGGGGAATCCCAGGCAGGCGCATCAGGGAAGACCGCGAGAAAGTCGGCGAAATGCGGGGGCTCGGGCGAGGTGACCTGTCGGCCGCCGGGCAGGACGAGGCGCCACGCATGGAGGAGGAGGCGCCGCAGTTTATGCGATTTCTTGAGCGCCTTGTTGAGGCGGAAATCGCCATGGGCGTCGTCACCGAGGATGGGGCAGCCTGCCGAGGCGAGCTGGAGGCGGATCTGATGGGTCCGGCCGGTGCCGAGTTCCAGCTCGAGGAGGGAGTAGCCTGCTTCGCTCCCAAAGCTGCCGATGCAACGATATCGGGTGCTTGCGCTCTTTTCGGTGCCACGCACACGCACGGCCATGTCGAGGGTTCCGGAGGCTGCCGGTAGCGATCCGGCGACAATGGCTCGGTAGCTTTTCACGACCTCGCGCCCTGCGATCAGGTCAGTCCACCTGGCCGCGTTCCGGGAGTCGCGGGCAACTATGATGCAGCCAGTGGTATCGCGGTCGAGGCGATGCACGAGGAAGGGCCGGAAGCCGAAGTCGCGCTCCACCGCTTCGACCAGCGACACCGAGATCCCTGCCCCGGGCTGGGTGGCGAGGCCCGGGGGTTTGTCTATGACGAGGATCCCGGAATCCTCGTAGAGGGCAGTCAGCATCGGGCCGAACTATAGTGGAGCCGATACCCGGGGGCAAGCTCCGGAATCGGGCTCTGGCCCCTGGTCAGCCCCCCTTCAGTCCTGCCACTTTCCCGTGAACAGGCCCTTGATCCTGCCGAGGAGGCCGGGCTTTTTTGTTGGCGCCGGGGCTGCCGCAGGGATCGGAGCCACAGTCTGGACTGGGGGTCTGGCCATGCTGGCGGCTGGCTGTCGTCCGCTACCGCCGCTCGGCCGCTCCGACTGGCTATGGGGTTCATGGTAGGCGCGGCGTGGTGCCTGGGGCGCTGCAGGGCCACGACCCTCGGGGCGCCTGGGTTCCTTTCGGGGATTGGGCCTATCGCCCTCGGGGCGGGAACCACCGCCCCGCCTGCCGCCGTCGGGCGCGTTTCCTGGGCCCCTGCCGCCACCCTGGGGCGCTCCCTGGCCTCCGTATTTTTCCTTCCAGACCTTCATGCGATCTTCCTGCGAAAGGCCGGCCAGTTTCGGATCGACCTTGTCGCCGTATTCGCTGGCCTCTGCTCCGGCGGGAAGCGGGCTGCGGTCTCCCCTGTATCCTTCGTCGCTCCGCAGGGGTCGCTGCTCGGAACCGCTTCGGTGGGATTCGTCACGGCGCGGACCACGTCCGTCGCGAGGTGCTTCCTCCCTGCGCCTGCTGCCCGGGCCGTCACGCCGTCCCTCGGGTCGGCCGCCGGGGCCACCGCGGCCATCCCTGCGGCCGCTGTCACGGCCACCGCCGTCACGGCTGTAACCGTGGCCATCGCGGGCCGAGCGCCCGAAGCGCATGCCCTCGCTGCGGTCCTCGACCTGGAGGGCCGGGTCCCAGCCAGCTACGGGGATCTTCATGCCTATGAACTTTTCGATGGAGGGGAGATTGAAGACGAATTTCTCGCAGGCGAGGGTGATGGCCTTGCCCGACTTGCCGGCGCGCGCGGTGCGGCCGATGCGGTGCACATAGGACTCCGTATCGTCAGGAACATCATAGTTGATAACAAGATCCAGGGCTTCCACATCGAGGCCGCGGGCGGCCACGTCGGTGGCCACGAGGATGGACAGCCGCCCTGCCTTGAGGCTGTCGATGATCTCGAGGCGCTTGGACTGGGGCAGGTCGCCCATGATGTACTCGTTCTCGATGCCGTTGATGCGGAGGCGGCGGGAGATCTCCTCCACCATGTATTTCTGGTTCGCGAAGATGATGGCGCTTCCGGGCTTGTCGCGTCGCAGGATGCCCAGGAGGAGGCGCATCTTTTCGTGGGCGCCGACATGGTGGAGCTCCTGCGTCACGAGGTCGACGGTCATGTGCTCCGGCTCGATCACGATTTCCTTGGGGACGTCCATGTACTCCCAGGCGAGGTCCTTGACGCGGAGTCCGAGGGTGGCCGAGAAGAGGAAGGTCTGGCGCTCCTTGGGACCCGGGAGGTAGCGTATGAGCTTGCGGAGATCGTCGACAAAGCCCATGTCGAACATGCGGTCTGCCTCGTCGATGACGAGGAAACCGACTTCCTTGAGGAGCATCTTGCCCTGCTTGACGAGATCGATGATGCGGCCGGGAGTCCCGATGATCATCTGGACGTTGTCACGGAGCGCATCGACCTGGGGACCATAGCCGACGCCGCCATAGAAACAGGCTGAGCTGATGGGGACGAACTTGGCGAGCTTGGCGGTTTCGTTCTCGATCTGGACGGCGAGTTCCCGCGTCGGGGCGAGGATGAGGACCTTGCGGGTCTTGAGTTCGGGCACGGTCATGATGCGGTTGAGGATGGGGATGAGGAAGGCGGCGGTCTTTCCGGTGCCTGTCTGCGACTGGGCGTAGATGTCCTCGCCTGCCAGACCGTGGGGAAATACGGCTTCCTGGACAGGGGTGGCGGTGACGAAGCCCATCTCGGTGATGGCCTTCTGGAGGTCTTGAACGAGGTCGAGAGAGGAAAATTCCATGCGATATGCTCGATCTGGAGGGGTTCGCCGGTAGGCGGCTTTTGTCACGCGCTGCGTGTCGAGGCAGCCCTTCCTGCGGCGTGCGGTACTTTTCGCACGTCTGTAACTGTTAGGATATACCTTTTTCACAGGATGAATAAGGGGGGACGATCGGGGAATGGCTACCCGAGCCCTGGAGCCGGGGCTACAATGAGGTCGTGATGTGGTACTGCCATGAGTGATTCCAGGCTTGATCCGAGCCCGCGACCATATACCCTGCCCGTCTGTCCGCTTCCCACAGCCTGGACCCCGCTGGTGAATCCCCTCAACCCCCTGCCCGAGTACCCACGGCCACGGCTCCAACGCGAAGCCTGGCTTTCGCTCAACGGAGCCTGGGACTACGCAATCAGGCCAGGGAAGGAGGCCCTCCCGCGCGCCTTTGACGGCACTATCACCGTGCCCTTTGCCGTCGAGTCGGCGCTGTCGGGCGTCATGCGGCCCCTCCTGCCGGGGCAGCTCCTCTGGTATTCGAGGAGCTTCGCGATCCCCCTTTCATGGGCTGGCGCTCCCGCGGTCCAGCTCAATTTCGGAGCTGTGGACTACGAGTGCGA
>JBMOIK010000125.1:0-9868 GCA_049317365.1 Rectinemataceae bacterium
ATCGATCCCTGTTCTGAACATAGCCTCATCCCCGAAGTCCGGCAAGGCCGCGCGCCCACGGCGATCGCCGAGCTTGCTCGGCGGCGTCACGGATGACGATGTCCCGTTTCTTTTCGTCCTGGGCACGGACATCGACCGAGATCTCCTTATCCTTCCGGAACTCGGCCAGCCTGTAAGGATTGGTAATAGTGACCGTGGAGGCCGGTGCACAAGCGGCAAGAGATCGTTGAGAAAGTGCAGCATTAGGAAGGAATATCGGGGAGACCCGAATAGCATTTTGAACACAAGGTCGTTGGTTGGCGTGATGCCGATCCGCATGGTGGTACCTCCATGCGGATAGAACGCTCGCCCGGTGGGCGCTTGCTTGCGTTTAGCGGAAAAAATCGTTGGAAAAGAGTGGGTACATTAGGCGGGGAGAAATACGGGAAGGGTTCGGCTGGGCTCCCTTCTCAGACTTCTTGCGCAAAGCGCTCCAGCAAAACCGGGTGCCACAGTGCCAGCGGTTTTTCGCCGACCTTCCCCGACATCCTACACTTGTCGATGCACCGAATTTGGTCAAGGAGAATAAAGGCCTGCCTTCAGAGACTAAGGAAGGGCGACATCCAAGCGCCTGCGCTTTGCTTGTCAGCGGCGCGACAGGGAGGACGAGCTTCGTAAGAAAGCAGCGCAGCCCTGGCAGACTTCAAGATGCGGGGTCTCTCGCTCCCGACCTTGGATTCAGAAAACCCACTGTCGAAGGACCAAAAAAAAAGCCCCCAAACCAAGCGCTGCCGTCGGCGTCCGATAGGCGAGGGTTCTACCTTGTCATTGATACTATTTCCTATAAATAAGAAAATCTGGGACAGGCTCTATATATGGTAATAAGTGCAAGGCTGCTTTGCGAGGGTGTCAATGTCGCGTTTCAAGGTTGCGTTCCAGGGCTCATCTGGAATCAAAGGCAGGTCGAGCCTGCCGAGTAGGCATCCTGCTCCAGCTTGATATTCTTGCTATGAATTCATGTCATAAAGCATTAAACTGCTGTTTCTGGACCGGGAAAAGAGCCCTTCCTAAGGGAATCTGCAGCGATCGTGGGATCAGGACCTGGACGGTTCCTGGCTTTGGGGTCATCGCAATGGCACGAGGAGGTTTCCATGCCACGAAAACTGGCGAGCATTCAGAGTATCCGTGAGGTCCTTCCCATCGAAGGGGCTGACGCCATAGAGCGCGTCGGAATCCTGGGCTGGTACTGTGTTGCAAAAAAGGGCGAGTTCAGGGAAGGTGACAATTGTCTCTATTTCGAGATCGACTCGCTCCTGCCCGAATGGCCCGAATACGAGTTTCTCCGCAAGTCCTCGTGGAGTGAAAAGGCCCGGCGCTTCAGGCTCAAGACAGCAAAACTGCGCGGCGCCCTGTCCCAGGGGCTTGCCCTGCCCATCGCGCGCTTTGCTGCCCGGGTAGCAGCTGCCGGTCTGGGTTCGATCGAGGACCTCCCCGCAGGAACGGACCTTACCGATGCGCTGGATGTTGAAAAATACGAGGCCCCCGTTTCCGTGCAGCTGGATGGAAAGGCGCGGGACTTCTCGTGGCCGATCGCGAAATCCGATGAGGTCCGGCTTGAATCCGATCCTGAACTCCTTGCGCAGATGGCAGGCAAGCCCTGGTATATAAGCGCCAAACTCGACGGGACCTCGGCCAGCTTCATCCTGGACCTTCCTGGCGAGCCAGGCAGCCCGGGCGAGTTTCATGTCTGTTCGCGCAACCTCTCGCTCGAGGAAGATCCGGGCAACATCTACTGGAAACTCGCGCGGAAGCTCGACATCGAAGAAATCCTCCGCAGTCATTTCGCCGCGACCGGAACATGCCTGGCCATCCAGGGCGAACTCTGCGGACCCGGCATCCAGGGCAACAAGCTCGGCCTTTCCGAAGCCGGCCTCTTTGTGTTCACGATCGTTGAAGTTGGATCCCGCCGCTTCCTGGATCTCGAGGCGATGCGCAGCCTGTGCGCCGTCCATGGCCTCCATACCGTGCCCATCCTCCGCGAAGGCGATTCATTCGCCTTTTCGACCGAAGAACTCTTTGCCATGTCGGAGTATCCCTACCGCGAGGTCTTCCCGGAAGCACGCAAGGACCAGGAGGGGGAGGGGATCGTCGTGCGCGCAAAGGACCAGTCGCTGTCTTTCAAGAAGGTCAGCAACCGCTTTCTCCTCAAGGGAGGGGAGTGAAGGGCGACAGCCCTCGGGATCCGCCCCACGGGCCAGATCCCGCTACTTGATCCTTCGCTTGCTGACATAGGGCGTGGCGGGGTTGATGTCCATGCGCTCCTCTCTCGGATAGAGCACGAGGTCCATATCCTCCATCGGAACAGAGCCCTGGAGGACCCCTGTCTCGCCGGGCAGGACGGCGGCAGTGCAGACAGAAACCAACTCAAGGTCAGTATGGATCAATCCCCGCGAGAAGGATGAGTTTAGCGCTTCGATCTGTCAAGGTTACCGGGGGAGGATCAGACCCTGCCTCTACTTTTCAGGCTGAAGCAAAAGGATTCTCGACCCGCAAGCCAAGATATTCCTGCCCGCTGTTCAGGTCATCCGAATACAAAACAGTCGCACCCGAGGCGGCAGCAGCGGCTAGTATCAGGGAATCCCAATACGAAATCCCATAGCGCAGCATTGCTCCGATCGCGGCCAGAACCATGGGAGCGTCAATCGCGACAACAGGCATGCATGACAGGAGTTCTACCCTTCTGCGGGCGGTTTCCGGATCGAGCGGGGTTGCGATCTTCCGGGTTATCGTAACGAAGAATTCGCCCAGCACCTGCGAGGAGAGCCTGCCCTGTCCGGTTTCAATGCAGCGGGATACCCAGGCACCTGCAATGCGCCCCTTTTCGGTCGTCTGACCCTCTTCCGCGTACACCAGGATATTTGTATCGAAAAAACGAACTCCATCACCGTTCATGGAGATCGTCCCGTGACCAGTTCCTCACGCCAACCTGAGCAGGCGATCCGTTGCTTGAACAAGCCCCGGCTGCCCCGCTAAACTCCTGTCTTCGTCGATTCCAAGGAGTTTCTTGCATGACCGAAGCCCGCACTGCCTGGATGGCCATAGTCGCCGGGGCCCTCGCCGCAGAATTTGAAACCCGCGCTCCAGGCCAGGCAGCCCCGAAGGCCGGGGAGCTCGTCGTCGAAACACCGCCCGATCCGGCTATGGGTGACCTTGGTTTCCCGATGTTTACCATGGCCAAGGTTCTCCGTGCGGGTCCGCCCCAGATCGCCAAGGCACTGGAGGCTCGCATCGCGGCCATCCCGGAGGCCTCTGCCCTCGGGCAGGCCAAGGCTGTCGGGCCCTACCTCAATGTGAGCCTGGCGCGTTCCCCCGAAGTTGCCCGCGTCCTTGCCGCGGTGCGCTCCCCGGGCTGGGGCCAGGGCACGAGCCTTGCCGGCAAGCGCGTCATGGTCGAGTTCTCGAGCCCGAACACGAACAAGCCCCTCCACCTCGGACATCTCCGGAACAATGTCCTGGGTGAATCGGTCTCACGCATACTTGCCGCTGAAGGCGCGGAGGTCCGAAAGGTCAACCACATCAACGACCGTGGCATCCACATCTGCAAATCCATGCTCGCCTACATGAAAAAGGGCGAGGGCAGGACACCCGAGGACGAGGGCCTCAAGAGCGACCACTTCGTTGGTAAGTACTATGTACTTTTCGGCGAGCTCAAGAACGAGGCCAAGGACATCGAGACCGAGGCCCAGGAACTACTCGTGAAGTGGGAGGCCGGCGAGCCGGCAGTCCGCGAGCTCTGGAAGCGAATGAACGAGTGGGCAGTCAGCGGCATCAAGAAGACCTATGCCAGGACAGGCATTGGCTTCGACCTCTACGATTACGAGAGCGACACCTATGAACTCGGCCGCCGCTTTGTCCACGAAGGCCTGGCGAGAGGCATCTTCTTCAAGGCCGAGGACGGATCCGTCCAGGTCGATCTCGAGGATGTGGGCCTCGACAAGAAGGTCCTTCTCCGCAAGGATGGGACGAGCATCTACATCACCCAGGACATAGGCACTGCCATCGAGCGCCACGAGTCCTGGCCCCACGACAAACTCATCTACGTCGTAGCCAGCGAGCAGCAGTACCACTTCAAGGTCCTCTTCGAAATCTTGAAGCGCCTCGGCTTCGAGTGGGCCCGTGACCTCCATCACCTCTCCTATGGCCTCGTAAACCTGCCCTCGGGCCGGATGAAAACCCGCGAGGGCACGGTTGTCGATGCAGACGACCTCATCGATGAGCTGTCACGCCTCGCGGTCTCAGAGATAGAGGCAAAGGGTCGCGAGGACTCGGTGGGCGATCTTGCAGGGGTAGGGGAAAAGATTGCCCTCGGCGCCCTCCACTATTACCTTCTCCAGACTGCGCCTGCCAAGGACATGCTCTACGATCCGGAGGCTTCCCTTTCCTTCAACGGCGATACCGGACCCTATATCCAGTACATGGGCGCCCGGGCTTCTTCCATAATCAGGAAGGCGAACAAGGGGGAGGGGACCCACGTGAATGGCAGGCCCATGCCTGCCAAGCTGGAATCCGATGCCGATTGGGCCCTGGTCCGACGGGTGGCTGCCTTTCCCGGGGCCATCGAGGCTGCGGCTGCCAAGGTCGATTCCTCGATCGTCGCCAACTACCTCCACGACCTGGCCCAGGACTTTTCCACCTGGTACCGGGACAATCCCGTGCTCGCCAACCCCGACGCGGACCTTGCGGCGAGCCGCCTCGAGCTGGTGATAGCCGTCCGGGCAACCTTTGCGGCCGCTGCGAGGCTGACCTGCATTCCCTTCCTCGACGCAATGTGAGGAAAGGAATTGCCGTCCTCGATTGACACGCGAGGGCGGATTGTTGTATTAGTTTGCGTCCTATCGTTATTGCTGTGCCGAGGTAGATGATGTACGCAGTTGTTGAGATCTATGGAAAGCAGTATCGCGCCGATGTGGGTTCCACCCTTTCGGTCGATCGTTTCGATGCCGAAAAAGGCTCGTCTGTCACCTTTGACAAGGTCCTCCTTGTCTCAGGTGACTCGGTCAAGGTCGGTGCACCCTACGTGGCTGGCGCCTCGGTGAAAGTCGTCGTCCAGGACGAGATCAAGGCTGACAAGGTCATAGTGTTCAAGTACAAGCCGAAAAAAGACTACCGGGTTACCCAGGGCCATCGCCAGAAGTACACGGTCATCAAGGTCGAGGAGATCGTCGGCTGATTTCCTTCGAAGTCGCGCTCTGGAGGGCGTCATGATCCGGGTCAGGGCCAGGATTGACCAGGACGGCCTCCTCCTCGATTTCGAAGCCAGGGGCCATGCCGGACAGGGTCCGCAGGGTTCAGATATTGTCTGCGCGGCATTCACAGTGCTCGCCCGGACTGCGTTTACAGTCCTCGGGCGGCTCCCCGGAGCCGTCGTGGAGGGCAGGGCCCCGAGGCCCGGCGACCTTGACTTCCACGTCGAGGTCATGCCGGACTCCGAACGGGACAAGGCGCTTGGGATGAGCGCCTTTCTCCTCGAGGGGGTGGCCGCGCTTGCGAGGGCGTATCCTTCGGGGGTCGGTCTTTCGATGGAAGCTTTACGGAGGGATTGATATGGCACACAAGGGCGTCAACGGTCGCGATTCCAACCCCCAGCACCTCGGGGTCAAGGCCTATGGAAACCAGACGGTAACCGCCGGGTCCATCATTGTCCGCCAGCGCGGCACGAAGATCCAGGCGGGCATGAATGTCGGCGTCGGCAAGGACGATACGCTCTACGCCCTCGTCGATGGCATGATTTTCTTCAAGGAATACAAGGGCAAGAAGTACGCGGGCGTCCAGCCCCCCGTCGCTTCAGCGGAATAAATTACGGGCGAAAACGCTCTCGCCTTGAAAGTCGGCCATCGTGCCGATCTGGAAGCCGCCGCGACCTCCTTCGGGAGGGATGGGGCGGCTTCTTCATCTTAATAAGGTCGATTCAATGATCAGGTTCGCCGACGAGGCAACGATAATCGTGAGTTCAGGCAAGGGAGGCGATGGCTGTATCGCCTTCCGCCGCGAGAAATATGTTCCGATGGGTGGGCCGGCGGGCGGCGACGGAGGAAGGGGCGGCGACGTCATCTTCGAGGTGAGGCGCAACCTCAGGACCCTCGCCCACCTCCGCTACCAGCAGACCTTCAACGCCCAGAACGGCATTCCCGGCATGGGGAAAAACCGCTACGGCAAGGACGGCGAGGATACCATCATTCCCGTGCCTCCAGGGACAATCATCAAGGACTTCGAGTCGGGTGAGGTTATCAAGGACTTCGGCTTCGAGCGGGGGATCCCGGGGGCGGGCCGGCTCGGCGGAGCCAAGCAGGCTGCCCGAGACGGGGACACGGAAGCTCGCTGGACCTTCCTGAAGGGCGGCAAGGGCGGCTGGGGCAACTCCCATTTCGCCACAAGCGTGAACCAGGCCCCCCGCATTTTCCTGCCCGGAAAACCAGGGCGCTCCATCAAGCTCCGCATTGAACTCCAGCTCATCGGCGACATCGGCTTTGTGGGCTTCCCGAACGCGGGCAAGTCCTCCCTCCTGGACCGTTTCACCAATGCGCGGCCCAAGATAGCGCCCTATCCCTTTACGACCAAGATTCCCAACCTCGGCATGCTCCACATCCACGAGCGTGACATCGTACTGGCTGATATCCCCGGCATCATCGAGGGCGCCAGCGAGGGCGCTGGCCTGGGGATACGCTTCCTCAAGCACATCTCCCGGACTGCGGCCCTGGCCTTCCTCATCGACCTCTCCGACGAGAACTGGAAGGAAGCCTTTGGGATCCTCCTCGAGGAACTCCGCTCCTTTTCACCCCTGCTCGCCGACAAGCGCCGGATCGTGATCGGCACCAAGCTGGACCTTGAGGAAACCGAGGGCAGGCTGGCCGAACTGACTGCCCTCCTTCCCGGTGAACAGGTCGTGGGTATTTCCGTGTTTAGCGACGAGGGCCTCGACGCTCTCAAGGAAATTTTCTTTTCCATGGTGATTGAAGCCGAGGCTGAGGCCGGAAAGACCTCGAGCACCGACGATTTCTTTTTTGCGGATGTTTCAGGTGAGGCCGGAGAGGACCCCTTGGCTGGGATCGATGCGGACGAGGAGGCGGGGGAATGACCAGGGGACCCCAGAGGGTCCTGGTTTTCGGCGGCTCCTTCAACCCGGTCCACTGGGGCCATCTCGCGCTGGCGGAGTCCGTGCGCGAAGAGTGGGGTTATGACCTGGTACTCCTGGTGCCCGCGTCACGGTCGCCTTTCAAGGACGGGAGGGCTGACCCGGGGCCACAGGAGCGCCTTGAAATGCTCCGGCTGGCCTGCGCCGACAATCCCGGTTTCAGCGTCGACGACCGCGAACTCCTGCGCGGGGGGACATCCTTTACAATTGATACGATCAGGGAGCTTGTGGAGGAGGGCTGGGTTGCGGGGCGGCCCGGCCTACTTCTCGGTGACGACCTTGTCGACGACTTCCCGAAATGGCGTGAATGCGAGGCCCTCGCACGCGAGGCCCAGATCATCGTAGCCAGGAGAAGCGGCCCGGCAGTGGAGGCAGCCTTCCCTTGCAAGGTCTCGGCCAACAGGGTCATCCCCGTCTCTTCGAGCGAGATCCGGGAGCGCATCAAAAGTGGCATGAGCATCCGCTACCTGGTTCCCGAGGCAGTCCGCCTCCACATCGCTGCGAGGGGGCTCTATGCCTGAGCTTCCAGAGATGCCCGGGAATGGCCAACCTGCCCTCCAGGACCTCGCCGTGGCCCTGGATCGCAGGATCGATGCTTGCATGAATCGCCGTCGGGCCACGCATAGCCGTTCCGTCGCGGACCTGGCAGCGGGACTGTGCCTCCGGAACGGCCTTGACCCCCTGGCAGGAAGTGTCGCAGGACTGGCCCACGACCTTTGCAAGGAGTTCGACAGAGCCATGCAGGAGGGGCTGGCACGGTCCTGGGCCCAACGATCGGGTTTGGGCCAAAGGATTTCCGCCCTCCTCGGAGGCGCACTCATGCATGGTCCCGCTGCGGCTGAGCTTCTGGCCAGCGAGTATGGACTCGAGGACAGTGACATACTCGAAGCCGTAGCCTTCCACACTGTCGGAGCACCTGGCATGGGGGCCCTTGCGCAGATAGTCTATGCAGCCGACAAGCTTGAGCCGGGCAGGCGCCACGTCGATGCGGCTTTCAGGGAAAGCTGCCTGGCGCTGCCTCCAGATGAGCTTTTTTCCGAAGTTCTTTCCGACTCGGTCCGCTGGCTTCTCAAGGAGGGGCTGCCGATTGAAGAAGGGAGCCTGGCCATGTACCATGCCATTAGGAAGAGAAAACCCAAGCCATGAGAAAGCTGCCCTTTGACAAAAGCTCCCTCCCCCTCCTCGCGATCATCTCGATCTGCGTGGCCATCGTCGTCTTTCTCGCCATCAAGCTCGCGTCCAATCCCGTCATAGATGCGATGAAGGGTGACCGCATCCTCAACCTCCTGGTGATCCTCGAGGAAGAGGGGCATCCTGTGGCGACGGAGCTCTTTTTCTACTACCCAGCGACGGGGAAGGGCGCGGTCCTCGATATCCCGGGCGACACGGGCCTCATCCTGAAGAGCCTCAAACGCGTTGACAGGATTGACTCCGTGTACCAGAAGGGCCGTCCCCAGGTCTACCTCCGCGAGATCGCCTCGCTGACTGCGACCGAGGTTCCCCTCTGGATCGTCTTTGACGAAGTGGGCATGGCACGGACTGCGGACTATCTCGAAGGCATCGAGGCCTTTATCCCGACGCCGGTAAGCCAGGAGGGGCCGCCCCGTATCTACCTTCCCTCGGGAACGACGCTTCTGGACGGTGACAAGATGCTCCAGTACGCAGCCTGGGTTCCCAGCGACGAGAACGATTCCGACGCAGCGTCTCGGCGCCAGAAGGTTTTCCAGAATTTCCTCAGGCGGATAGCGCTCAAGGCGGATTGGCTGTCGCGCCCCGAGGTCTTCAAGTCCTGGGCCGGCTCGATACGGACGAATGTGGGAATTGACGGGCTCGGCCAGTTTGTCCGCGAGCTGTCGCGCATCGACATCGACCACATCCTCCAGCAGCGGATTACCGGCACCAAGCGTGCCGTGGACCGCAAACTCCTGCTCTTTCCCCACTACGATGGCGACCTGGTCAAGGACATCGTGAAGCAGACGCTGAACGCGCTTGTGTCTTCAGGCACCGCCCTGGCGGACAAGATCTATTCGGTCGAGATTCTCAACGGAACGCCCCTCAAGGGCCTCGCGACCCGCACTGCAGAGATCGTCCAGAGCTTCGGCTTCGACGTAACCTCGGTCGGCAATGCCGAGCGGGAGGACAATGAGGCGACCAGAATCCTTTATAAGGCCGGAAACGCTGAAACGGCAAAAAACCTCGCTGACGTCATACAATGCAAGTCGATCGACCCGGATCCGGGCAACATCTCACATACCGACGCCGACTTCACGATACTGCTCGGCGCGGATTTCAACGGGAGGTACGTAATTGGCCACTAGCAGGGAAATCGCGGGCGACATCGGGACGCTGCTCGCGGAGCACCGGGGCGGCGCCGTCGTCCTCCTGGATATCGCGATACAGTCGGGCTGGACCGACTGGTTCGTGATCGCGACTGCAACGAGCACTACGCACCTGCGCGGTCTTGCGAAGGCTGTCGATGGCTACGTCTCAGAGAGGAAGCTATCAGTGCGAGGCGGTTCCTCGATAAAGGATGATGAGGAGTGGGTCCTCCTTGATATGGGGGATGTCGTCATCCACCTCATGAGCGAGCGGGCGCGGGCATTCTATGAACTCGAAAAGCTCTGGTTCCAGGCCGAGGCGACGACCATCAGCGCTCCCCAGGCACCTCAGGAGCTTCAAGCGCCCCGGCTGGCCTAG
>JBMOIK010000126.1:0-9848 GCA_049317365.1 Rectinemataceae bacterium
CGAGGATCAATTCCCTTTGCAGGCTTAGGCATGTGCCTTTCCTTGCAGTACCTGCCTGCCTTTTTCCGTCAGGCGGTACTTTTGCAGACGACTCTGCGGTTTGTCGGGAATGGTTCGCTCCAAAAAGCCAGCGGCGAGCAAGGGGCCTAAATAATTTTCCTGGAAGGTTTTCCAGTGTTTCAGCCCCAAGTTGTGCATGATTTCTTTGGCCGATTTTGGCTCGCGACAATAGTTTCCGACTTGTGCGGTGACTTGTGCGGTGACTTGTGCGGTGACTTGTGCGGTATCCTGCGGGATGACTCGTGGGGGAGCTTGTTCGGATACATGTTCGGTGACTTGTGCGGTATCTCCCTCATCAAAGGCCCCGGTAAGGTGCACCACCACCCGGAAAACATCCTCTTCGATCATTTCGGGGCTGGATGGGGAAAAGGCAGAAGTGTACTTGAACAGGTTGCGTACGCCCGAACCCAGTTCATCCGCCAAGCCGATTTCCCTGAATACCCTGGCGATGACCGGATTTTTGGGGCAGGGCGTAAAGTTTTCCGGATCGATCAGACCGTGACTCAAGGCGCGGTTGCCGTTCTCTGCCAGAATCCTTGTTCTTTCGATGATGATCTTCGCGGGAAAGGCCTTCATGTATTCCCGGTGGACCAGGATGTTGGAGGCGATCTCCCGCATAACCTTGTCCCGCGCGCTGACTCGCTGGGTTCCTTCCAGATAAAAGGGATCGGAAAGATGCTTTCGCCCAAAGGCGATGATTCGGTCATAGCTGTCGATCAGGTTGGTGTCGACAAAGTCCCGGTCGTCGTAGCGGTCCAGGTCTTGCTTGCGCAAAATGAGGTCGGTGCGATGGTGGGGCAGCACCGACAGAATGGTCGTGTCCTTGCCGAAGAGCAGTATCCCCGCAAGGGTAAAACCCTCCTTGCCGCCTTCGAGGTCCCGAAGAAAGAGTTGGGCGCTCTTTATCAGGTCCAGGTCCTCCATGCTCTTCCATGGATGTCCTTGGCGTTCGAAGTTGGCCATCTGTCTGGCTTTTTCGATCATCTCCGGCCGCAGGTCCGCCATTGTGCAATAAGGGTAGACCCGGTTTTCGTTATACAAAGCCTGCTTATTGAGATAGAGCGTCGAGACCATCGAGTCTTTTCCCGTAATGTCCAGGTCGGCGTCCTGGTTCCTGTCGAATATCCTTCCATTGCAGGAATGAACCTGGGAACTCTGGGGAACGAAAATGTACAAGATCTGCTGGCCGTCCAGCTCGAGCTGATCGATGGATACATACACAGATGGTATGATCTTTGTCGGGTTATTGACCGCATTGACAAAATCCTTCTTGATCTGGTCGATGGCCGAAGGATCAATGCCGGAAATGAGGCCCTTGTCATGTACCCCGAGCAGGATCTCCCCGCCGTAGCGGTTCAGGAAGGCGCAGACGCTTTCGTAGACATTCTTGGGTATCGCGTTCTTGCAGGTCTTGAATTCCACCCGCAGGCCTTCGCCCTCCTTGATCAAGGCCCGGACCCTGTTCTCCAGCATGTTGCTCATGGCCTTACCGCACCTTCCTGAAGACGTCCGGCCGCCTGGCGACCAGCCCATCGAGGGAATCGAGATAATGGTAGACGATAAAATCCTGCCCCATGTCGAGTATGGCCTCGCGTTGACTGTCGTCCCTGCTCCGCACCGAATCCCTGTCGTGGGGCCTGCCGTCGCAGAAGACGTGGACGGGGAGGGCGTTCTTCCCTGCACCAGAAGCGTAGTAGAAATCGGGCTGGCAATACAGGCCTTCGATACGTCGCTGCGCCTCGTCGGGTAAGCGCAGTCCCCTCTCATGCAGGTAATCCAGGAACTTCTTCTCGGTCGAGCTCGAGCTATCATACGTTTCGAGCAATCTTCTGTACTGCTCCTCGTAGGTGCCGGCCTCACTCGCGCCTACCTCTACCCGGGCGCTTCGGAGCCTTTCCAGGGTTTGTCGAATGAGGAAGCGGTCGATCACCGGATGGTCGGGCTGGTTGTAGTAGCTCAACAGATCCTTATAGCTCGCCTTGTCACGGTAGTCTTCATCGTCGAAGCGACATAGCTTCCATGCCTCGTCGACGACCCGCTGCCATGCATCCTTCTCCCGAACCATGGCGGCCATCACGCCGAGGCTGCCCTCCGAGGCTTCGTACATGAGCAGGTTGGGACTGTCGGGATCACCAATGGGTGTTATGCCCAACTCCGAACTTTCCACCTGAAACACTCGTTCGACCGCCGTCTTGAGTGCGTACTGCAGGGTGATGCGCCCATCGCTGTCGAGCTCCAGGACCTTGAGCGGCTCTATGTAGAGGGCGTCTGCGGTGTCGGTGGTATACAACTTGACGACCTTGAGATCATCGAGCTTCATCTTGGTATTCTTTTCCTTGCCGTCAGCGAGGCTCTGCCGGAATCCATGGGATTTCCAGTGCCCAGAGACCCGGTTGAGCACGAAGCCTTCGTCCTTGTTGATACGCCACTTCGAGTTCACGTAGACAAGCTCAGCCGAGGGTATGTAACGCATCCTGAGCAGGACATCGTCGCCTCCCATCAAGCGAATCTCGCTGAGCTCTCCCACATCGCCGTTGTAGCGGAACCAGGTGTCTATCTGGTAGCCGAGACGCTGGCGCTCCTCCTCTTCACACGTGATGTGCTGGACATTCTCGGCTATCCCGTCAGGTAGCGCGAGCAGGTTGGCCACATGGGTAGTGAAGCCTTCGAGAGGGGCGCTGGTCCAAGGGTCCGTATTTCGTGCCTGTTCGGCATTCATGAGGATATAGCCGGATGCCATGCATACCGTGGCCTCCTCCGTCTCGTTGGCCGTCTCCTGGATCTGGGCGCGGGTGACCTTGTACTTGGAACCGTTATGATAGATCAGGTTCTCAGGCCCCATTTCCCTGATAGCAAGGACGCGATCCCTGCTTATTGATTGCGAGCCTTTGTCCACATCCAGGAAGAGCCGCACGGGCAGGCGGGTGAAGTTGTATCCTGGCAGGAAACCTTCGCTTGCCAGATAGCGGAAGCTATAGAACTCAGAGAAAGAGTCGTCGCTCGACTGGTTGAGGAGGAGGCTTTTCATGTTCTTGGCGAGGATCTCATTCCTGTTCGCTTCCCTCTTCTCGGGGCTCTTGTCCTTTATTGCGGTATTGTCGATGATCCGTCGGGCGCTCTCAATCTGGCGCTTCGCCTGGTTGTAGAGGTTTCTCCACCGATCCAGAGCATGGGTGAAGCGCCCCTCCATACCTCTAAACTCCTGGCTTGCCCAGCCGGAAGAGTACCAAGAGGCCTTCGAGAGGCGAAGGTGGAAATCGCCCACGACAAGGCCCCATTTCTCCAAGACCTTGTCGAGGTACGCAGGCGCATTGGCGAAGGATGCCCTCGTCTCAGGCTTGAGCGGCAGATCCTGAGCATCAATATCGAGGACGTCGTTGAGATGGCCCTGCTCCACTCCCTGGATGCCGGCTATTGAAAGATAGAGGGCGTTGAAGTGGCTGCGCAGCAGGTCTTCGTTGAGGAGGTCGATGCGCGGTGCGGTCACCGATCCGCTCACCATGCCGTTGCGATCGTCGAAGTAGTGGGTGTCGTGAGCCGATTGTCGGCTACAGCTCGTGAATATCAGGGCAGGTTGCCCGCTTCGCCCGGCCCGTCCAGACCGCTGGGCATAATTGGCTGGATTCGGGGGCACGTTGCGCATGTGCACCACTGAGAGATCTGAGATATCTATGCCGAGTTCCATGGTTGGCGAGCAGAATAGCGCCGCAAGCTTTCCAGAGCGAAATGCGTCCTCCCGAGCCCTGCGGACGTCCTTGTCGATCTGCCCCGTGTGTTCTCTGGACTTGATACGTCCCTCGTACATGGATGTCCTGTATATCGTGCGGAAATACGCGTTGGCTTTGCGTACTTGTCCCCGGAGGTTGGGCTTGAATACCGGGTCTGGTGGGACAGTACCATCTCCGAGCGTCCACACGATTTGATCGGCGCGAAGTCGGTATGCCTGCCCGTCCTCACTACCCTGGACCACCACGCTCTTTAGCCAGCCAGCGCTTGTCATGATGCCGAGCGCCTCGTCGATGAACTCCCGGTATTCCTGGGTACTCATTTTGCCATTTACGCCGAGCTCCCGTCGGATGTAGATGCCGAGTCTACTCATAGGTCCGATTGATTGGGCATAGCCTTGACCGCGGGGCAAGGTGAGCCGTTTGGCCATGAGCCAGTTGGAGACTTGGAGCTCCCGGTCCTCCGGGCACCAATCGGGGCTCAGGTTGTTCTTGAAGAGCTCCATATTCTGGCGGATAACGTTTTCGTCGAAGTAGGAGACGCTATCGATAGCGGACAGCTTCCTGAAGGTCTCGAGGATCTGGTAGACGATCGTCTCAAGCTTAGCTCCTGCCCTTGCGCATGCGTCGCGAAGGTGATTCCAGGCAGCTTCTGCCATTACGGAGTCCCAGTTCTCGTATTCCATCCGGAGAAGACCGCATGCCTCGAGTCCCGGAAGATTCACGCGCCATGCATTGCCGAGGTCCCCCACCATGCGATACTTGATGAGGGTCATCATGACGGAGCGCAAAGTCCGAGCGCGCGCATCGAGCACTGACTCGTTGTCTCCGACAGCGGCATAGTCCTCCAATGCGAGGCCGAGGTGTTCGAATACCTTGGTATCAACCGCGGAGAATCCTATACGCTTCTCGGCCTCGAGAGCACGGACGAGGGCCGACCGGAGTCGCATAGTCATGACGAAGTCATTGAAGTGGCCCGATTGAAGGGACGAGTCCTGGCGGTTATCCGAGAAGCTCAAGACCTTGGTGTCCGATGCCTCGAATCCGAGATTGCCCATGGTTTCGAGGATGGAGAGGGATAGAACCGTCGTCGTTGTCGAGCGCCCTTCAAGGCCTACCCGTGACAGCTTGGAATACTCGCTCGTTTGGTGATGGTAGAGATCGCCGCTCGTCGGGTCGTAGATGAATCCCACAGGGAGATACCAACCGGAGAATGCGCCGGGGATGCTCGTAACATCTCCCTCGACATAGGTGCCATCGGGTAGATAGTGGATCTTGGACGGGAACTTGGACCTGTACTCTTTCTTGAGCACGAGCCTCCCGCCCTCTTCCTTGACGTAGTCCTGAGGAAGGTTGTTCAGATCCTCTTCGGGATTCCATGCATTCTCGTCCGCCAGCACGTACCCGAACTCGACGCTCTCCTTGCTTTCGTCCGGGATAAAGCTATCGTTGAAGTCACGCGCCTCGAGCTTACTATCGACGCGGTTCTTTATGACGCAGAGGAAGGGCAGGCCAGACACACGATTGAACACGACGGGGAATAGCGGAACGTCGCTCTGCCCGACCTTTTTCGATGGCAAACCGTCAAAGTCGATAAGGCGGTCGCCTCCTCGGTTCAGGGAGACGCAGATAGACGCCGATTGCGCTATGAACTGGTGGAGCTTGAAGGGAAGTATCAGAGGCGTGCGCTTCCCGAATTGCTCATTCTCTTGGACTGTCGCGATGTTAATCTCCGCCAGCCGCCCGAAAAAGCCGCGAAGATACTCTGAACAGTGACCCGCTTCCTTTCCTGACGCCAGAGCCAGGAGAGAGGCTACCTCCTCCACCGTTTTGGCAGGACCGCGTTGGTAATGACTGCCATCGGTCGAGAGCGCGATGTTTCGCTCAAGCCAACGGAACATGGAGGTAGCAATCATCTCGTCCCGGGTTTCTGCCACCAATGGCCTTCCGACCGCCTTGGAGAGTTCGACGCTGTCCGGATCGCCTGAGTCCCCGGACATGGCTCGCAGGGACTCCTCGATTACCTGATCGGCGGAGAAGGGACTCCCGAAGAACGTAGTCGCAACCTCGGCGACCTTAGCCTTCCGCTCCGCAGCACTGGCTCCTCCGGCCATGGTCGCGGAGGTCCCCATGCATACAACCTCATTTTCACACTCGGCCTTGATCCGTCGAATAAGCATGCCTACATCGGCACCCTGCCGTCCGCGGAAGGTATGAAGCTCGTCGAACGCGAGATACTTGAGGTTCTTGAAGATAGCCCCACGGATCGAGCTGTCCCGACTCCGGGTGAGCATGAGTTCGAGCATCATGTAATTGGTCAGAAGTATATGGGGAGGATTTCGCCGCATCTCGTCGCGCACATTCTCCGGTTCCTGCCCAGTGAACTGGCCATAGGTAGCCGGGAAGTCCGCGCCGGTCATGGCCTTGTAGCGATCGGCATGCTTCTTGATTTCCCCTGACTGGGAGTTGATGAGAGCGTTCATGGGGTAGACCACGAGGCCTACTACACCCGGTCCTGAATTCGTGAGCACCTCGTTGAAGATAGTACCAAGGAAGGTGAGGGACTTGCCTGAACCAGTGCCCGACGTGACGACGAAGCTCTTTCGAGCGGTTCCGAGTCGGAGCGCCTCTGCCTGATGCCGGTGGAGCGGGAAGGCTTTGAGTACGTGAGCCATTGCAGGCGTGAGCACTCCTTCGGCGATCAAGGAATCTACGCTTTCCCCTGGCTCATACGCCGGGTTGAACTGAATGAGCGGGTCGGGCCACATCGTCTTGAGTCGCCCCTCGTCCTGCAAGGCTTTCTCGATCTGGGGATCGTCAATCTCGATAAAGCTCTTGGCGAAGCCTTGATACTGATCCATCACCGTTCGATGAAACTTGAAGATGTCTACAGGTCCCTGCATCATCGTTGCTTCCCCAAGGTGATGAAATGCTCCATCTTTCGGGGATTCACATCCCCTCGGCTTTGCCGTGCTCTAGGAACAAGCTGTCCGGCGTCTAGGCGGCTCTGACGAAGTCTAAGGGTTATTGGTGGGTTTTCGGGTAATGCGATCAACGAGTCCCTCCTTTTTAGATGGTTCAGGGCAAAAGCAGTAGAAGTATACCACGCTTTCTGTTGGCGCTCATCGTGTTATTCCATTGGCTCATCCTGCGTACTGATGGATTGAGAAGCGCAGCTGCCGGTCCCTCATTGCGAGTGAGGTCCAAGCCCGGCAGAGGAGACTATTTCTCCTTACGAACTCCCTTGAAGGGGGTTCCGTCGGACTTCTGGTCCATGAACTGGCCAGAGTCGCTGTCCCGCTTGGTCCAATTCCCGTTCTTGGGATTCTGAACCTGGGAGCGGTCCTTGACGGCACCATTGCGGTGGCCGTCGCCCTTGGGCGGATTAGTAGCCATGTGCGGCTCCTCTAGAGAGATGGGTCTAGCTCGACGAGCTAGTGAAATGGTATCCATTCCAGGTAGACAAGTCAAGTTTTGTGATGTATATTTGTCTACAGAGGGGGTACCGCAATGGCAGCTTCATTCGGTCAGCGCCTCAAGGCTGCGCGGGTTATGGCAGGACTGTCTATGGACGCGCTTGTAGCCAAGATGGGGCGGCGGATCTCCAAGCAGGCGATCAGCAAGTATGAGAATGGCCTCATGTCTCCCGATAGCGGGATACTGATCGCCTTGTCCGAGGCGCTTTCGGTCAAGCCTGATTATTTCTTTTCTGAGTATGACGTTGCTGTTGCTGAGATCAATTTCAGGAAGAAGGCCTCCCTGGGCAAGAAGGAGCTCGAATCCCTCAACGCCAGGGTGAAGGACGAGATTGAGCGCTATGTCGAGCTCGAGTCGCTCATACCTTCCTCAACTCTGAGCCAGGAGGAGTTTGGGGTCAGGGCTATCGCGTCCCTCGAGGATGTCGAGGCCTCCGCCCTCGAACTCCGGGATCTCTGGAAGGTGGGCAGGGAAAGCCCGGTAGCCTTCGTTGTAGACCTCTTGGAGGAACATGGTATCAAGGTAATCGAGCTCGAGGCTCCCGAGGGCTTCGATGGTCTATCAGGCCGGGCTGAAGGGGCTCCCATAATCGTGCTCAACAAGGCAGCGCCAGCAGATCGGAAGCGGCTGACTGCCCTACACGAGTTCGCCCAGCTCTGCCTGTCCTTTGATCCAGCCCTCTCAGCTTCCGAGCAGGAGAAGCTGTGCCATTCGTTCGGTGGCGCCTTCCTCCTCCCTCGCGAGGTTCTCATTAAGGAGCTCGGAGCGAGAAGATCAGACATCTCCTTCTTCGAACTCAGGAATCTGAAGCGCCAATACGGAATCTCCATGCAGGCCATCATGTACCGGGCCAAGCAGCATGGCATCGTTTCCGACTATTCCTACGAAGCCTTCAGCCGGGCCATCAGTGCCAGGGGCTGGAGGAAGAATGAGCCCGGTGACTACCCCATCGAGGAGCATCCGCAACATTTCGACCAGCTACTCCATCGAGCTATCTCCGAGGAGTTGATCTCGATGTCGAAGGCAGCCTACCTGGCCAACAAGTCGATCGAGGAGATCCGCCAGGAGAGGCTTCTTGAAGATGCGCCTGCTCATCCATGATGCGAATGTTCTCATAGACCTCATCGACCTTGGTCTACTTGACCGAGCTTTGACTTTGCCCTGCGCCATGGAGACCACGGACCTTGTTCGTCTCGAGGTTCAGACTCCCGACCAAGAGCAGGTGCTCTCCGGATGCATTAAGAGCGGCCCTTACTACCGAGTCCGGTGCATTGGTGACACGAAAACGCATTTCGCCCTGTATTGGCGAAGCGAAATGCGCTCTCGCGTAGCCTTTCTTCAAGACTCGGTAGTATGTGTCTGTTGGCGTCCTCAGGTTCCGGAAATCTCCCCTGCCTGTATGGGAGAAGTGACACGAACCCCGTCGGCGCGGGTGTAGGGATGCGGTGTGCGGCAGACAAGCCACAGCCTGCCGGGGCGGGTTGTCAGACTGTGGGTGGCCAGTGCCTTGGATACGGCATGGAGCGACGCCGCATCCGATTCACCGGGTTCCTCGTTCCACTTCACCTCGATCAGGTCGAGCTTCCCTCCTCGCTCGAGCACCAGATCAATTTCACGGTTGCCTTGATCACGATAGAACCAGAGGCGGCCGGGCTGAGGTGAGCACGAGAGGAGTTTCCGGATTTCAGCTACGACAAAGGTTTCCCCTACTGCGCCGCAAAGCGGGGAGCCCCCGAGTGTCTGGGCGTCGAGACCCAAAAGAAAACAGAGAAGTCCGGCATCACGGATAAAGACTTTCGGTGCTTTTACAACTCGTTTTCCAAGGTTTTCGAACCAGGGTTCCAGGAGAAGGATCTGTCCGATGCTTCCAGTACTGACAGCCAGTCTCTCACCGCCTTTATCGAGATGCCCATATCACGGGCGAGGTCGCTTTTGTTGAGAAGGTAGCCGGAACGCACGGCGAGGAGCCTGAGAAAGCGCTCGAAATCACGAAGGCTACCCACATTCAGGATTTGCCTGACATCCCTTTCGAGATAGGTCGCGACATAGCCCGACATGAACTCGCGGCTTGGCAGGTCGGGCCGCTTCCAGAGTTCGGGGAATAGGCCCCGCGCGATGATGTCTGCCCATCCGGCTGGCTCCGGATCGAGAGGTCTGCCTTTGCGGATTTCTTCGAGGCTGAGATTTTCAAGCTCCCTCCAGACACATCTCCCAGCCAGGCTGTCGGCAACCCCGCGCATCAGGGGAAAAGATTGACTGCCAGTAAGGATGATCCTTCCCATGGCATCCCTGTCCTGGTCGATGACGATCTTGAGATGGCGGAAAAGTGCAGGCGCGAATTAGACCTCGTCGATCAGAAGGGGAATATCAATTCTTACTTCATAAGTAAGAATTGTCAATTGCTTTTATCAAAATGAATTGAAGGACGGAATCCAGGATTGCGGCCAACAGATCCCCATGAGCTACCGTCCCGCGCCCGTGGGCGCGTTTCACTCAATTGCCGGGGACGGGAAGCCCGTCCCCATGAGCTACCATCCCGCGCCCGTGGGCGCGACGAGCATTTTCTGCCGGGGACGGGACTTGAAC
>JBMOIK010000127.1:0-9838 GCA_049317365.1 Rectinemataceae bacterium
TGAACCCTGGGCGGAGCGCAGCGGAGCCCTGACAAACAAAGTCCTCTTCGCCGCAACGAAACAGCGACCGCTCAGAAATGGGCGGTCGCTGCATTTATCAGGGTGCGAAGAGGACTTGAACCCTGGGCGGAGCGCAGCGGAGCCCTGACAAACAAAGTCCTCTTCGCCGCATAAATGACAACAGGATAGGGAGTTAAACACCAGTCAAGGTCAGCCGAAAACGGAGGCCGCCAGCCCCGAGTTACCGCCCGTGCTACTACGGCGCTGGAGGCTCTATGGCGCGCGCTCCGTTTTCAGTATTTAAGCGGTCCTCAAGAGACCGCGTTACCGGCAAAGGTGTCGTACGTTTCGTCGCTCGCTTTACCGATGAAGATGGAAACATCGTCAAGACGAAAACCCTTGAGGCGACGAATCCAACGAAGGCGGCCCTTGAAGCGGCGGCCCTTCGCAGCAGCGCCCTATCCTTGAAGTACGTCGATATCAACCGAATGATCGTCGGCAAGCACTTGGGCGAAGCCCTGAAGGGAGTCCGCCTTCAAAGCCTGAACCTTCCCCGGCTCGAAAGGATCGTCCTCGGCATGGCCGCGAACGGGACGAGTCCCCGCGCTTGACGTTCCCCTTCCCGGCGCTGTCCTCGCAGCAATCCAGCTATCGACACGCTGCAGGGGCCGGAGGGCTACAGGATGGTCGATGACGAGGCGCTCCAGGTCCATTCGCAGATCCATTCCTGGGGCGAAGGGCGACGGCGCTGTTACCATCACCAGTACTATAACGATCTGATCCGATCAGAAGCTTTCAATCGGTTCAACTATAAGCTGCTGGACTGCAAAGAATAACTCGAAACGCCGGGACTAGGACGTGGTCGAGAAGTGCTTTACCGACTTTAAGAATGCCTTGGATATGAAACGACTGCGGATGCATGGCATTAAGACGGTCGATGGCAGGCAGTTCGTGCAGTTCATCGCCCTGATCCTCATGAGCGTGCTTAGCCAGGCGATGAGGGCGGCGAAGCTTATCAAGAAGTACACAGTCCGCGACCTCCTTGAGATGGATCCGCTGACTGAAATCCACTATGAGGGGAAATTCGGACGAAGCTCAGGCAAGTGGAGGACTAAAGCTGTCCCTATCCGTTCCGCGCCACGGACAAGCCTGAAGATTGTTTGACAAGTCACAGTCGCAGTCATACTCTCCATTCATAGACCGACCGGCGGTTTATGAATGGAGGCACAGTGGAGAAGGCCCTCGAAATCGTCGATCTCCGCTACCTTGTTCCGTTTGGGGGGCGCGGACGTTTCAATCACCCGCCAAGGAGTCAAAATGCCCGCGCCCTGTTCCTTCCAGCTCTATCCAAACCCGGAAGCGGGGAAACTCCCCTGGCGACGGATGCTACGCTATCCTGACAAGTTGGGGAAGAAAGAGGAAAAACCGCCGGGCGGGGAACAGCATCCCGATGGTCGAATATGCCAGTTGCCAGAAGATACAGGAGATAAAACGCCATGAATGAGAAGCGCCAGAAGACAATACTCCTTGTGGAAGATGAATTCCTTTTGGCTATGACGGAGAAAGCCCAGCTCGAGAAGTACGGATACAAGGTCATCACCGCGAATACGGGCGAGAAGGCTATCGATACCTTCAAAGATGGCCATGCCATTGATCTGATCTTGATGGACATCAACCTCGGGAGCGGCATCGACGGGACCGAAGCCGCCCAGTTGATCCTGCAAGACAGGGACGTGCCGGTTGTATTCGTTTCCAGTCATACCGAACCGGAGGTCGTCGAGAAGACGGAAAAGATCACTTCGTATGGCTACGTGGTCAAAAGCTCTTCGATCACAGTACTGGATGCTTCGATCAAGATGGCGTTCAAGCTCTTCGATGCGAACAAGAAGATCAGGGAGAGCGAACACCAGTATCGTGCCTTGGTCGATGGAATGCCGGGAATAGTCTATACCTTCTCCAACAATAGGGGTGGATTGTTCTATTCATCCTCCACAAAGGAGATCCTGGGCTATACCCCCGAGCAACTACTTGCCGATCCATTGTTGTGGCAGAATTCCATCCATCCGGACGATTTCCCTCACGTGGTGGACGCTATCGCCACTAGCGAAAAAGGCTTGCCCTTCCAGACGAGCTACCGCATCAAAGATGCTCAAGGGGCCTGGCATTGGTTCGAGGATCGATCCTTCGGAGCCCGTGAAAACGGTGATGAGCTGATAATCGATGGGCTTGCCTTGGACATCACGAGCCTGAGGCAGGCCGAAGAAGTGATAAGGACCAAGGACATCCGACTCAGGAAACTTTTCGAGAATATTCCCGATCTTGTCTTCCAATTCACGAGATGGCCCGACGGAAGCTACTGCGTGCCGATAGCTTCGCAGGGCATCAAGAACATCTTCGGATGTTCGCCCGAGGAGGTGCTGGAGGACTTCGGGCCGATCGGCCGGGTTATCCACCCAGAGGATGCGGCCAGAGTCATCGCCGACATCGAATACTCAGCGGAACACCTGTCATACTTCACCTGCGAGTTCAGGGTCATCCTTCCCGGCAAGGGAGTCCAGTGGATCTACTCGAGGTCTTCGCCTGAGCGGCTGCCCGACGGCAGCGTGACCTGGCATGGGTTCAACGCCAATATCACAGAGCACAGGAATGCGGAACAGAACTACCGGGAACTCTTCCTCAAGATGCTTGAAGGCTTCGCCATCCATGAGATCATCTGTAACGCCAACGGTGATCCGATTGACTACCGATTCCTGGCTGCCAATCCGGCCTTCGAGCGCATGACCGGGCTCAAGGCAGAAAAGATAGTCGGCAGGACTGTGCTGGAACTGCTTCCTGGAACCGAGAAGACATGGATAGAAATATACGGCAAGGTTGCCTTGACCGGAGAACCTGCATTTTTCGAGAACTACGCCATAGACCTGGGAAAGCATTTCGCCGTTTCCGCGTTCAGGTCAGCACCGAACCAGTTCTCCTGCATATTCATAGATATTTCCGACAGGAAGCTCCGAGAGGATGAGGCCATGAAGGCCAAGGTCCTGCTCCAGGCGAGCATCGAGAGTCAGAGAGATCTGGTCATCATGGCCATCGACAGGGATTATCGCTATCTCTGCTTCAACAGCGCCCACAGCGAGGCCATGAAGACCGCTTATGGGAAAGAGGTCGCTCTGGGGATGAATATCCTTGACTGCATAACTTCCCAGGAGGATCGCTTCAACGCAAAAGCGAACTATGACCGTGCATTGCGTGGAGAATCGCATGTAACCCTTCAGGAATATGGCGATCTAGAAAAGGCCTTCTTTGAGAGCCAGTATAGCCCAATTCTCAACGATGACGCAGAGATTATTGGGCTCACCGCCTTTGCCCGAGACATAACCGAACGCAAGCAGGCTGAAATCGCGCTTCAGGAGACCGAGCAGCGCTATCGCGAACTATTCGACCAGATGAACGAAGGCCTCATAGTCATGACCATGGATGGCCGGCTATTTGAGGTGAATCCTGCATTTGCAGAGATGCATGGTTACACGGTGGATGAGCTCAAGAGTGTGGACATAGAGGAATTGGATACACTCAGCAAGAGAACGCTGGAAGACCGATCTGATATCCGTGGCCGAATAGAGGCTGGAGAGATCGTCCGCTTCGAGGCCGAGCATTACCATAAGGATGGGCACATCTTCCGTCTCCGCGTCACCGCCAGCATGATCAAAATCGGCGGCGAGCCGTTCTATTTGGCATTCCACCAAGACATCACTGAATGAATATGCTCCGAAGGTGCTTGGTGATGACACTCCGGATGAGTGGATGAAGAAGTTCCGGCAGGATTCCTGAGGAAGCCGGGATTGTCTGCGGGGGGGGCATGAGGAATTAGTTGCTTTTGTCACAACCAAGGCCTGGCGGCGCGCATATCCATTGCATGCAAGTCGGAAAGACCAGCCAAACCAAGGAGACCATGATGATGAGAAGCAGCAGAATCCGGATCGTTTTCGCCGCCTGCGCGGTACTAGCGAGCGGAGCCTTCGCCCAGACAGCGGTTGACGGAACCTGCGTTCCGGTCGCGACCGCCGATTCCGCGACCCAGCTCGTGGCACTCGCCACGGCGTATGGGGTCACTGTCGATGAACTGACAACCTACGCAGACCAGGGTTATGCAATCGGCGAAATCCGCTTTGCCATCCAGATCTCACAGGCCACCGGCTCGAGCCTCGCCGAGGTTGTTGTCCTTGCAGGCGCTCCGGGATCCGCCAACTGGAAGACTCTCGCCGTCGATATGGGCGTCACGCTCAAGGCCGGTCCGATCCAGCCTGGAGTGGGCGGTAACAGGCTTCGCGCCAGCGCCGATGTCGCCGCAGCTACGGGTGCCGGTGGCAGCGCCAACGGCACTGCCCAGAGGCTGCGCGACGGCAGCGAAGGTGGCAGCCAGAGCGGCGGAAGCATGGCTGGCGCAGGCATGGGCAATCGCCCGGCAGCGGCGACCGCCAGTTCGAATGGAACCGGCACCATGGCCAGAAAGGGCCGCAAATAGCCCTCCAGGGTGTTTCCTTCCCCATCCGGGCATCCATCAGATGATGGATGCCCATTTTTTTGGTGCGCCCGGCAGGGCGCACGTGCTTGCAGGTGAAAGTCCCGTACGCACCCGGTAAGGCAAAGCACTGGCCTGACGTACAGAAATCACATGAGGCAGGGAGAGAGGATGAGAAGGCTGATATTTTTAAAATCCAATATATATACGGAATCTGGGAACCGCCGTATACGGAACCGCAGGTGCGGTGGTGTGAGAGAGGAGGGGGGGCGTGCGCCTCCCCCTCCTACTCATTAGGGTGCTCACGGAGGCGGCCTGGCAGCTTCTGCCGATCAGCCACCAGGCAAATAAGCCTGCATATAAGGCCAGGATGGCAAAAATGATCGTGATAACGACCAAGTAGGTCAAATAGTGAAATGGAAATGACTGAATAGGTCAAAATATATTGACCAGCGAAGCTTCGTAGGCTAAGATATCGGGCGAGGAGTATCCAATGCTAGTTTCGATACAGCGCTCGCTCGAGGGTCTACTTGGCTCCGCATGGGCAGATGCAGTTGTCGATGGCTTTGTGGCCCTGAACGGTGGGGATGGATCCACGGCTCGCGCCCTCGTCCGCGAGCAGGTGGAATTCTGGCCCTCCGCTTTCCAGCGGCAGCTTGCTACCCTCCTGCCCCTGACAGGAAAGCCGCTATCCAAGGGCCTGGCCGCATCCAGCCCTGGTGCGCCCACTTTCGCCTTTTCCAAGGCTACGACTGTCGCAGCGGCACCCATCGGCAGCCTAGGCCCCTTCCGCCTGGGAGAGGACGGCCGACTCTACCTTGCGACCAAGAGCGAGCATTACCATGCGCCTCTCGGGCACTCCTTCCCGGGTTACAAGCTGATCGAGAACGCGAAGGCCCTGGGCATTCCCAATGCCACCCACAACAATACCCGTGGCCACATCACGCGCTTCCTTGAAACCGAGATAGTAAGGACAGCCAATGGCCTGGCCCGCGAAGACGTCAAGGCCCTCGACGCTGTCCTCGCCTCGAGGGAACCGGGTGTACTCAACCGGATCATCAACCTTGAGACCGGCAGCCTGGCGACGGAGGCGGCCCTCAAGATGATGCTCGCGCGTTTCTACCGGCTCGACCCGACCTACGCGGAACCCCTCTACGCAGACAGGATCCCTGTCTTCCTGGTCATGGCGGACAATGCCGGTGGAAATACCGCCAATTACCACGGAACTACGCTCAATACCCAACTCATGCGCGGGCTTTGGCCTGGCCTCTACGAAAAGATGGCTGCGGCCGGGATCCTGCGGGTACAGCAGGTGCGCATCAATGACATCGCCGACTTCGAGGCGGCGATCCGCAGCTACAATGTCGCACCCTTCAAGACCGCCGGTTTCCTGCACGAGATCATCATGATGAACTATGGGGGGATCAGGCTCTCCGAGGACTATCTCCACGCCGCCTACGCGCTCTGCAAGGAAACCGGAACCCCCGTACTCTGCGATGAGATCCAGTCCTGCATGTGGTACCCGGGCCTCTTCCTCTCTCGCATCTACGGACTGAAGCCCGACTTCCTCGCCCTCGGAAAGGGCTTTTCCGGCGGACTGTATCCGGCCTCGAGGATCCTGACCACGGCGGAGATGGATACCCTCAACCAGTTCGGCGCCCTCGTCACCAACGGGCAGGAGGAACTGGCTTCCCTCGCCTACCTGGTTACAATGGCCTTTGTGGAAGCGAATGGAGCCCACATTGGGGAGATCGGTACGTACTATGAGGAAAGGGTGAGGGTAGTCGCCGCCCGCCATCCCGGCACGGTCGAGAGCATCGAGGGGCAGGCCCACCTCGTCTCCATCGGCTTCAAGGAAGTGCCTGCGGCAGTCGAGTTCTGCAAGCTCATGCTGGCCGATGGCTTTGACATCAGCGCCCAGACCTACAAGCCCAACTGTCCTCCGGTGGCCCTCACCAAGCTGCCGGTGACCCTCGGAAGGGCCGAGGTCGACTGGATCGTCGAGCACATGGACAAGGCGCTCAGGAAAATGGAGGGCTAGGACACATGGGACCTGCAATCAAATTCGGCGTCATCGGCTGTGGACTCATGGGCAAGGAGTTCGCCTCCGCAGCCTCCCGCTGGTGCCACCTTGCGGGAGACATCCCCAGGACCCAGATCGTCGCCGTCTGCGATACAAATCCGGCCAATCATGAGTGGTTTGGCCGGCACCTGCCCGATCTCAAGTATCGCTTTTCCGACTATCGTGAGCTCCTGGCGCTCCCTGAGGTCGAGGCGGTCTACTGTGCGGTGCCCCACTCCCTCCACGAGGCCATGTACATCGACATCATCCGGGCGGGCAAGCACCTCCTTGGAGAAAAGCCCTTCGGCATCGACCAGGCAGCCAACGCCGCCATCCTCGCCGAACTCGCGCTTCACCCCAAGGTTTTCGCGCGCTGCTCGAGCGAGTTTCCCTACTACCCCGCAGCGCACATCCTGGCGAAGTGGATCGGGGAAGGCAAGTTCGGCAGGATCATCGAAGCCCGCTTCGGGATGCGCCATTCGAGCGACATGGACCTGGACAAGCCCATAAACTGGAAGCGGATCGCCAAGATCAACGGGGAGTACGGTTGCATGGGGGATCTGGGCATCCACACCGAGCACCTCGCCTTCAGGGCAGGCTGGCGTCCCGTCGATGTCTGCGCCAAGCTCTCGAAACTCGTGGAATCCAGGCCCGATGGCAAGGGCGGCATGGCTGCCTGCGACACCTGGGACAACGCCACCCTCCTGTGCGGGATGCGAGATGCGAAGGGGGCCGAATTCCCCGCCACTTTCGAGATGAAGCGCATGGCACCAGCCTCCACAAACGCGGTGTTCTACGAGATTTACGGAATGGACCTATCTGCCCGCTTTACCACCGATGATCCCAATGCCCTCGTGTTTACGACGTCCTGGGGCAAGGAGCAGGCATGGTCGCGCATCGTCGTGGGCCACAAGCCAGTCTTCCCGACCATCACCGGCGGCATCTTCGAGTTTGGCTTTTCCGACGCCATCCTCCAGATGTGGGCGGCCTTCGTGGCCGAGCTCTGTGGACTGCCTGTCGGGTACGGCTGCTTTACCCCGGAGGAGACAGGGCTGTCCCACGCCCTCCAGACTGCGGCGCTGGCCTCGCAGCGTGGGCGCAGTGTCGAAACGGTGGCCTGACCCCCTGGAAAGGGCTTCCCCGAAGGGCGGACCGCCGTCGAGGGGAGCGGGAAGCTGAAGGAGGCACATCTCATGAAAACCATCAAGGATGGCGGGCATCGGCTTTTCGAGAAGGACCCCGAGACCTCCGCGACGGTAACGGAGATGCTTCTCGAGCTCGAGAAAGGAGGCATCGACGCCGTCCGTACCTACAGCCGGAAATTCGACGACTGGGATCCTCCGGATTTCGAGATGGGCGAGGCCGATATCGCCAAGGCAGTTGCCTCGCTTCCCCGGCAGGTGCTGGATGACACCGCTTTCTGCCAGGATAATGTGCGGCGCTTCGCCCTGGCCCAGCGGGCAACGATGACTGACCTCGAAGTGGAGCTGGGACCAGGCGTGATACTCGGACACCGCCATATCCCGATCACCTCGGTCGGCAGCTACATACCCGGAGGCCGCTATCCGATGTTCGGCTCGGCCCAGATGAGCATCATTCCGGCGAAGGTCGCCGGTGTGAGGTCGGTGGTCGCCTGTACACCGCCAGCGCGGGGCATCGGCAGCTACCCCGCGACCGTGAACGCGATGAGGACCGCTGGAGCCGACAGGATTTTCGTGGTGGGCGGGGTTCCCGCCTTCGCCCTCATGGCCTTCGGGATGGGAGTTGTGGATCCTGTTGACATGCTCTGCGGTGCCGGAAACCGTTTCGTTGCCGAGGCCAAGAGGCAGCTCTTTGGCCGTTGCGGCATCGATCTCCTGGCTGGCCCCACCGAGATCCTCGTCATCGCCGACGATTCCGCGGATCCCTCCCTCGTAGCCTGCGATCTCCTGGGCCAGGCTGAACACGATCCGAACAGCGGCGTCTGTCTGATTGCCTTGAGTGAGGATTTCGCCCGCCGAGCGATCGCCGAGCTTGAGGCGCAGCTCGCGGTCCTATCCACCCGGGACGTCGCGGCCCTGTCCTGGCGAGACAACGGAATCGTCGTTGTCGCCGCCTCTCCCGAAGAAGCCCTTCGCATAAGCGACGACTACGCGCCCGAACACCTCGAGCTCCATTGCGTGGACAATGCCTGGTACCAGGACCGCCTTTCCAATTACGGATCCCTCTTCATCGGCGAAGAAACGACGGTCGCCTATGGGGACAAGACCATAGGCACCAACCACATCCTTCCCACGAGCCGATCCGCGCGCTATACGGGTGGGCTCTGGGTCGGTAAATTCCTCAAGACCTGTACCTATCAACGCTGCACTCCCGAGGCCAGCCGCGCCATAGGCGAGGTGACTGAACGCCAGTGCGCCGTGGAGAACATGGTGGCCCATGGAATTTCCGCCCGCGTTCGCGTTGAACGCTACGCAGGGTCCAAGGCAGCTGGGTAATGAAGCGGTCCGGACTCCCTATTCCACTATAAGGAGCCGCCGTATCCGTGCGGTGAGGAGTTCAGTGAGCTCCGCAGGGATGCCCGAGTCGGTTATGCAGGTGTCGACGTGCTCGAGTCCCCCGTAGCTGATGAAGGAGGTTTCGCCGATTTTCGAGGCGTCGGCGATGATATACACGCTCGCGGCATTGTGGATGACGATCTCGTTCATCCTGGCCGTCCTCTCGTCGGTGGTCATGAGGCCTCGATCGAGGTTGAGCGCGTCACAACCCAGGAAGGCCTTTTTCACGTGCAGGCGTTTCAGCATCTCCTCGGCCAGGAATCCGCAGGCATCGCGGCGTTCGGGGCGGATCTCGCCACCTACCAGCACCACCTTGCAGAAGGGAGTGAGGACGTCGGTAAGGATGAGTGAATTGGTAAGTACCTTGACATTCTCGATCTGCTCTTCCTCGAAACGGCGGGCGAGGGCCTGGGCCATCGCGAAAACCGTCGTACCGGAATCGAGGAATATATGGTCGCCCGGAAGGACTTCGAGGGCGGCTCTCGCGCCTATGACCGTCTTTTCCCTGGTGTGCGTCGAGGCAGAGTTGCTGAAGGAATATCCTGAACTTTCGGAGCGCCGGGGCTGTACCCCACCGAATGTCCGGATCACCAGACCTTCGTCCTCGAGCCGGACAAAAAGCCGCCGGGCCGTGGCCTCTGATACGCCGATCATACCAGCTACCTCGAGGACATTGAGCTTGCCCCGTTCCTCGAGGGCCTGGAGGACGACACGCTTTGAGTC
>JBMOIK010000128.1:0-9779 GCA_049317365.1 Rectinemataceae bacterium
TGCGCTGCAGCCGCAGCCGCTTCCCCTGCGGACCCACCCGCGGTCCTGGACCGTTGGTCGACCGCGAAGGCCAGGGCTATGGCAAGGCCCGAGGCAAGGAGGGCCAGGAAAACAAGGCGAAGAAGGCGCGGTCTCATTCGTACTCCGGGGCGGTCGTGGTCGTTCATCGCGGATGGTCGTTATCAGTATCGGCGTCTGTGGCAAAGTGTCCATCGAAGCTTTTCGCCAATGCGAAGCGTCGGCGCAGGGCGAGGGCCCCGAGGGCGAGGAGGGGGAGCACGAGGAGGGCCCCGAAGCCGCCCTGGAGAAGAAGGAAGTCGTATAACCCATGAGTGCCGACCGCGATGGCTAGCCCTGCCTTCCATCCGCCCTGCGGCAGGCCGCCGGGGAGTGTGCCGGCCAGGCCTGTCGCCTCCAGGCCGAGCTGCGCGTGGCGGCTTCGGAGGTGCCCGACGCCGAGCTGGTAGCCCATGAGCCCCGTCGCGATCGCGTGCAGCGGTACTGCCGTCAAGGATCGCGCCAGGAGCAGTTCGGGCCTGTTCCAGGTGTAGAGAAAGTTCTCGACGATCGCGAAACCGAGGCTGAGCGCGATTGCATAGACCATGCCGTCGGCCACCTCGTCGAACTCGGGCCGTGAGTCCAGGAAACGCTTCAGGAATGCGAGCTTGACGCCTTCCTCGACGAGGGCTGCGACGAAAAAAGCCTGCACGAGCCGTGAGCCCAGGCTCGTCCCTTCGGGCAAGACGAGACTGAGACCTCCTTCGATGAGCCCGGCGGGCAGGACCGTGAGCAAGCCAAGGGCGAGGGCCATCCCGACCAAGCCGATGGGCTCGGGCCGTTTTCGGTCGAGAACAAGTATCCATGCGAGGATAGGCAGTGCGGGAATGGCGGCGAGGGCAAGGCCGCCTGCGAGTTCGAACATCGCGGCAATGATACCCTGCCCGCCGGCCCGGAGTTCAAGCCCGCAGGCAGGCGCCTAGCGGAGTCCCTTTCCCCGGCGGTAGAGGCGCGAGAGTTCCGCAAGCCGCGCGCTGACTTCTTTCGAGAAGGCGCCGCCCTTCATTCGCCAGCTCCAGTTGCCGCCGAGGGTCGAGGGCGTGTTCATCCGTGCCTGGGCGCCGAGGCCCAGGATGTCCTGCATCGGCGCAATGGCCCAGGCTGCAACCGACTTCCATGCTTCCCTGACGAGGGCGCGGATCCTGTCGTCCGGACGGTAGCCCAGATAGCTGTCGATGTAATTGCGCTCTCCGGGACTCGATTTGCCCAGCCATCCGCCGAGGGTGTCATTGTCGTGGGTACCGGTGTAGACCACCGTCTGCTCGACATAATTGTGAGGAAGGAAGGAGTTGTCCGGGTTGAAGGAGGTGCCGCTCTCGTTGGCGTCGAAGGCGAACTCAAGGACACGCATGCCCGGAAGCCTCGAGCTGTCGCGGAGTGCACGCACCTCTTCGGTGATGAGGCCCAGGTCCTCGGCTACGATCGGTGCCGAGGGACCGAAGGTCTCCCTGAGCCGTGCGAAGAGGGCCTCCCCCGGAGCCTTGCGCCATTCCCCCTTCCTCGCGGTCTTCTCGCCATAGGGTACCGCCCAGAAGGCCTCGAAGCCGCGGAAATGGTCGATGCGCACCGCGTCCGAGACCTCCAGGGCCGCGCGGATGCGCTTGACCCACCAGGCAAAGCCCTCTTCCCGGTGTGCATCCCAGTCGTAGAGGGGGTTGCCCCAGAGCTGTCCATCGGCCGAGAAGTAGTCGGGAGGCACCCCGGCGACCACGGTCGGCATCGCCATGGCGTCGAGGAGGAAGAGCCCTCGGTTGGCCCACACGTCGGCTGAGTCGAGGGCCACGAAGATCGGGATATCCCCGATGACGAGGATTCCTGCATCATTGGCGGCCTTCTTGACCCGGCCCCACTGCTCGAAGAAGAGGAACTGGAGTACCTGCACCCGCTCGATGGCCGCAGCGCGCTTCGCGCGCTCGCGCGATAGCGCGAGGGGATCTCGCAGGGCGAGATCCCGCGGCCACCAGTTGCACCAGAGATCGCCGAAGCGGCCCGCCGCCACCGAGCTGGCGTCGTACTCGGCCTTGATTGCCATGAAGAGCGCATATTCGGGAAGCCACCAGTCGTTTTTAGCGACAAAGCCCTCGTATTCCGAGCGTCTTTCCCGGGACGCGCCTGAGAGGAAGGTTGCCGCCGCCCTGTCGATGAGGGGTTTTTTCCAGGCGATGAGGGGTCCGAAATCGACCTTTTCAGGATCGACAGGAAAGGGCGGAACGATGTCCCTGCGTTCCAGGAGTCCCGCTTCGGCGATGAGCTCAAGTGAAATCAGGAGGTCATTTCCGGCAAAGGTCGAAAAAGCTGCGTAGGGAGAGTCCCCGTAGCCTGTGGGGCCGAGGGGAAGAGTCTGCCACAGCCCCTGGCCGGATTCGGCGAGACCTGAGACAAACTCCATAGCGGCAGGCCCAAGTTCGCCTATACCGCCGGGTCCGGGAAGCGAGCTGGGATGCAGCAGTACTCCCGAACTTCGATTCATGTGCATGGATACCTCCGAGCTGTGGAAAGTATATGTATTGTAAACCGGTTTAGCAATAACAATTGTCGGGTAAAAATGGCTAACCCTCTTTTGTAAAGGCGCTCCTGCCCAGGCCTGGGAATGCTTTCGGGCTTATGATTCGCCCCAGACCTGGCGCCGCTTATTCCGTAGACGGATTCTCCGCCACGGACTAGTGTAGGGCATCGTTCTTTTCAGGAGGTTTTCCAATGAAGCGATTGCTGGGGATCACCATGATTCTCGCCCTCATGGTCGCGGGTATCGGGTTTGCGCAAACCGTGCCGCCACTCAAGGGCGATGTCGCCATCACAATTCTCCATACCAACGACATGCATTCCCATGGCCTTCCCTCGGCCACCGAGATCGGCTACCCCCGTATCGCCGGCTATGCCGCCGACCTCAAGGCCCAGGGAAAGAACGTGCTTCTCCTCGACGCCGGAGACACCCTCCACGGCATGCCCTGGGCCAACCTCGAGAAGGGCAGTCCTGTCGTCAATCTCATGAACCTGAGTGGCTACGCCGCCATGACGACGGGCAATCATGACTACAACTACGGAGTGGATCGGCTCATCGAGCTCTGGAAGACGATGAACTTCCCCATCCTGGCTGCCAACGTCTACAGGAACGGTGAGCCCCTCTTTGACGCCTACAAGATCAGGGGCATAGGAGGGGTCCGTGTTGCCATCATCGGCGTCGCCACTCCCGAAACCCTCTACAAGGCCGACCCTGCCGGCCTCAAGGGAGTGGTCTTCGAGAATCCGGTCAGCACAGTCTACAGGCTGATCAACGGCGAGCTCTGGGGAAGATATGACGTACTCATCGTCCTTTCCCACCTGGGCATCGATACCTCCTCGAATCCGACAAGCCTCACCCTGGCCAAGGCCTGCCCCGAGATCAACCTGATCATCGACGGTCACAGCCATTCCAGCCTCCAGCAGGAAATCACGAACAACACGACCGGAGTCACTATCGTCAGCGCCGATTCCCTCGGCGTGGCCCTCGGCCGCGTCGACATCCTGGTGAACGCGAAGCGCTCGGTCGTTTCAGTGATCCCCCAGAGCGTCAACCTCGTGAACACCCCCGCCATGCCTGCCGACGCTGCCGTCAAGACCGCCGCTGACGGCATCGCCAAGGCCCAGGAAGGGGCCCTCAGCGCAGTCGTCGGCACTACCGCCATCGAACTCGTCGGCAAGCGCGAGATCGTGCGCAAGGAGGAGTCCAACCTCGGCCGCCTCATCGCCAATGGCATGCTCGCCACCACCGGGGCCGACATCGCCCTGATGAACGGCGGCGGCATCCGTGAAAGCATCCCCGCCGGCAACATCACGAAAAAACAGGTCTACACGGTACTTCCCTTCGGCAACTACCTGTGGACCACCGTACTGAGCGGAGTCGACCTCAAGGCCGTCCTTGAAAATGGTGTCTCCAAGCTCCCCGCCATCGACGGTCGCTATCCCCATCTCGCCGGCGCCAGCTTCACCTTCGACGCCGCCAGGCCCGTGGGCAGCCGCGTCCTGACCATGACCGTCAAGGGCAAGCAGGTCTTCGCCGACGGAAAGTTCGCCGACGAGAAGGCGAAGTACAATTTCTGCACACTCAATTTCGAGATGAGCGGAGGCGACGAGTACAACATGCTCAAGGGTCGCCAGTACAAGGAATTCCCCCTGGACGCCGACTCCTTCATGGCCTATGTCGCGAAGCTCGGTACCATCACCGAAGAGAATATCGTTCTCAAATAAACGCATGGTTTGCAGCAAAGCAGAGGCCGCCCGGGATGACCGGGCGGCCTCTGTCTTTCCTGCGTGTTCCCCAGGTTGCTCCTGCTGCCGTTTCAGGCCAGGACCGGCTCCATGCCAAACACGTCCTCGAACATGTCGCCCTTCTCGCCGAGCGACAGGCGCTCGAGGGAGAGGTCGGGCGAGGGGCCGCCGTCCTTGCCGCTGACACGGATGACAAGCCTGTCCTCGCGGCGTTCCACGGCGACAGCCGATACACGCTGGTCATGGCCGCGGTCGAGGGCGTCGGCGATCCTGAGCATCGCGGCGAGCTTGCGCACCACGGTGCGGTCCTCGCGGGAAAGCGCAATGTAGTTGACGTGGGTGTTGGTGGGCTGGCCCTTCCTGTGGTAGCGCGCGACGTTGGCGACAACGGCCGACTCGTTGAGCGACAGTCCGAAGATCTCCGAATTCTGGATGATGTACTCGGAGTGCTTGTGGTGTCCCGAGGTGCGGATGAAGGTGCCGATGTCGTGGAGGATGCCCGCGACCTCGAGGAGGAGGCGCTCCCTGGCTCCGAGGCCGTGCTCCCGCCTGAGCGCTTCGAAAAGGCCGAGGGCGAGCGTGGCGACCTGCAGGGCGTGGTCCTCGTCGAAGTGGAATTTCCGGCCCAAGGATATGGCGCTTGCGGTGATCTGGCGATGCATCTCTTCCTCGTGCTCGGGATCCGGGCCCGTTGCCAGGGTGTGGAGGAGGCCCTCGCGGATGGAGACCGAGGGAACGATGACCTGCTCTGCGCCGGTGCGCTCGAGGAAGAGTCGCTGGATCGTCAATCCGGAACCCAGGCTCTCGGCGTCGGACCAGGAGACACCGAGGCGCGCTACCGCCTCCTCGGTGCTGAGCGCGCCTATCTCCTCGACAAAGCGCACGTAGTCGTCACGGGGCACGATGGAATACTGCTCGGCGCGCTCGGTAGCCCTTCGGGCGGCCGCGAGCCGGGCATCGGAACCAATTACGATGAAGGTTTTTATCCCTTCGAGGGAGAGCTCCTCGTCGAGGAGGTCGCAGGCGGTGCGGACGTTGTCCTCGAGGAACTGGCGCAGCGAGGCTGCCACCTGCCCCGTGCCCCGCACGAACTCGTCGATCCTGACGGTGCCGATCCTGAGCGAGTGGGAGGCCACCATCCTCCCTCGCCGGAGCAGCATGATCTCGGTGGAGCCGCCGCCTACCTCGAGGATGAGGGCGTTGGCCCGCGTGAGGATCCTCCGCTCGTCTGACAGCGCGTGGACCACGGCGAGGTACATCAGGTGGTTCTCCTCGAGGTCCTCGATGATGTCCACGTGGAAGCCGGTCTGGAGTGCGACCCGGTCGATGAAGGTGTCGCGGTTGCCCGCCTCGCGGAGGGCACTGGTGGCCACGACGCGGGCTTCGGCGGGGCCTATTCCGTAGCCGCGCAGGAGTTCCTTGAAGCCTGCGAGGATGGCGATGCACTCCCGCGTGACCTCGCGGCTGACAACGCCGTTGGTAAAGACGTCCCTGCCGACGCGGCTCGGTTTGCCTGCGTGGTCAAGGACGCGGTAGTCGCCACCCTCGTCGACGGAGGCGATGAGGAGCCTGATGCCCGTTGAACCGAGTTCGATGACTGCGACGACCCGCTCGCCGCCCTTTCCTGCCCGGGAGGTTTTCGCGTCCGTAGCCGTGGCGTCCGCGCTCATTTTTCGCCGTTGCCGCTGCCGCTGCCGTGGTTTCCGTCCCCTCCGGCGCCTGCCTGGGCGGCTCCGTGGTCGAGGGCCATCAGGGCCGCACCAGCAGGAACCGCGAGGTCCCCGAGCTCAGAGACGAGGATCTCCACCGAATCCGCGAGTCCCGGCATGAGCCGCTCACGCATTGCCTGCCGTGCCACCGTGACGTATCGCTTTCCGAAGCGTGCGACGATGCCTCCCCCGAGCACGATGGCCTCTGGATTCAGGATGTTGACGAGGTTGGCCATGCCGACGCCGAGCCAGAAGGCCGCCCGGTCCACGGCTTTTTCTATCGGGGCCTCCTTCGCATTGAGCGAAGCGGCGAAGGCCGAGCTCCTGTACTTGCGGAAACTGAGTCCCGCCTCGTCGAGGAGCTTCGGCGCCCGGCCGCTGGCCGCGAGGGCGATGGAGTCCTTGGCGAGGGCGGTTCGCGAGGCGTGGGCCTCGAGGCAGCCATAGTTGCCGCAGCCGCAGAGGGGGCCGCCCTCATGCACGATCATGTGGCCGATCTCGCCGGCCGAACCCGTGGAGCCCCGGAAGAGCTTGCCGTCGATCACGATACCGCCGCCGATGCCTGTCCCGATGAAGATGCCGACCGCGGTCTTCTTCCCGCGGAGGGCTCCTGCCTTGAGCTCGCCGTAGACTCCGGCCTGCACGTCGTTCTCGAGGCGGACCTCGAGGCCGAGCCGCTTGCCGAGGGTCGCCGCCAGCGGGTAGTTCTCGAGGCCGAGGTTGGGAGTATAGCGGACGATGCCCTTCTCCCGGTCAAGGGGGCCCGGCACTGCGATCCCGAGTCCGAGGCACTCGAAACCTGCTTTCGCGGTCCGGAGGGACTCGACTGCCTCGACCAGGCTGTCGATGAGGCGCTCGCTGCCCTCGTCGGAGGGTGTGCGGAGCTTGACCTCGTGGCTTGCCGCCTTGATGGAGCCGCCCTTGTCCACATCGAAGGATGCCGCGAGGATTTTCGTCGCTCCGAGATCGACCCCAATGACATACCTTCCACCTTCGGCCATGCGTTCCTCCTCGAACTGTCGTATTCCAAGCATAGCATGAAGCCCATGGCAGGCAAGGGTGTCGGTTGGCGTCTTTCCGGGGGTTCCGCTGACGAGGTTGATATACTGGTGGTACCATGCGTGCCGCCCGAAGTTCGGGCTGGAGGGTTGATGCTTCGGAAGTCGCTGCTTGGATTGCTGCTGCTCCTCCTTGCCGCAGTCGTCGCGATGGCCAAGCCCATCCAGGTCTGGATGGTCGGCCCCCCGGAGAGCCCGATCAGAACGGTACTCGCGCGCCATGGTGGCACCGAGACCCCGGCCTTTGTCTTTGTCGCATCCCCTGCCGATGCCCGGGTGATCCTGGTCGAAGGACTGCCCAATGTCGCAGAACGTTCCGCCATCGCAGAGCGGCATGCTGCGGGGGTGAGCCTCGTGCTTTCCCTGGCCCCGATCCTCGCAGCGGGCGGTCAGGATGCCGACGTGCATGCCTGGCTGGGCGGCCTGATCGGGGGGCCCTATTTCGCCGAGCGGCGCGAGGGTCCGGTGAGCCTCGTGGCGGTCGTGCCTGCGGGAGCGAGCCAGAGGAGCCTGGCTACCGATATCGTGTGGGGAGGGAGTCCGCAGGTACGAGACCGGGTCGTGCTGCAGCTTGGCAAGGGTCCCGATGCGGCGACGCTTGTCCGTTCCTGGGAGGGGGAGGAGTCCCTCATCCTGGAACTCAAGGGTGGCGGAACCTGGCTGGTCGGTCCCGACCTCGCAGCCCCGGGCAATGCGGCCTTCCGCGAGTGGGGTTATTTCCCCTATCTCGCGGTGAGCCTCGTCACGCGGGCTTCAGGGGCTGAGCCTCCGGCCTTCGCCGAGTGGAAACCCTCGCCCCTGCCCCATAGTCCTGACGTGTTCGGCATCGCCATCCTCCTCGGTCTCGTCGCCTGCTCGACAATCCTGCTCTTCGTGGTGACCCGTCGGCGCTCCCTCCTCCACCCCGAGGCCCTCGACCGCCTCGTGCTCGACCGTCAGCGCTACGAAAAAGCCGAGGATTCCACGGCCTGGGAGAGGGCGGGCTTCCACCGGCCCCTAGGCGGCTTCCTGGTAACCCTGGTGCTCGGCCTCGTGATGTTCATACCGCTGATAGTCTACCAGAACCTCATCCTTCCCAATTACATCCTTCCCTCGGCCCAGGCCCTCGGGCTCTGGGGCCGCGTGACCCAGTTCTTCCAGCTGGCCTGGCAGGTCTTCGACATGGGCACCGGAATAGCCTTCGTGAAGTTCTTCTCGGAGTACCGGGTCAAGGATCCACGCCGGGCCATCCAGTTCGGCCAGCTCTATGTCTGGTGGCAGGCCGTGACGGGAGTGCTGCAGATCGGGATCTTCGTGATCTTCGCCGCCTCCTATGCGCCGCAGGGCGCCTTTGCCCTCTATTCCTGGCTCATCGTCGTGCACGCCCTCATCCAGGTGCCCGGCTTCTTCCTGGTGTTCCGCCACGCCTTCATTGCCCACCAGAGGGGCGACCGCGCCCGCATCCTGGACGTAGCCCAGCAGCTCCTCCTCCCCATGGTGCTGCAGCCGATCTTCGTAATTCTGTTCTTTGCCTGGGGGCGGGCCCACCCCGATTTCGGCGGCCCCATGGCCGGCGCCCTCGGCATGGGTGTGGCAGCATGGACCGGTGACTTTGTCGTCTTCGCCCTCGGCTACATCCTCTACCGCCGCATCGGCCTCGACCCCCGGCCGATCTTCATGGCCCACTTCGATTTCAGCATCGTGAAGGAGGCCCTGCGCTTCGGCGTCTTCGAGATGCTCGGCTCCGCGGCCTGGGCGGCGGGGCAGGCCATGGAGATCGCCATCACCCAGGGGCGCCTGGTGAACTACGCCGAAACCTGGGGCAACTGGATGATGGCGCAGAACTTCGTGTTTGCCTTCGCCGTGACCACGACCCTCTTCGATGGCGTGATGCCCGCCATTTCGGAGGCCATGGGCCGGGGCAAGAAGGAGCTGGCGCGCTATTACTCGGCGATGATGTACAAATACGGCGGGATGATGCACGCCTTTATCGGCGCGGTGCTCCTGGCCGTGGCGGACCGCTTCATCCTCGGCTCGACGGGGCCGGACTTCGTGCGCGCCGCAGACTGGGTACGCCCCCTCATCGTGTGGGGCGCCATACAGTACGGCTCCTGGGTCGGCGATTATGTGCAATTAGGATCGAACAAGCCCTGGATGAAGGCCAGCCTGGTCGGCGCGGAGCAGCTCCTCCGCGTCGGCCTGGCCCTTATCCTGTCGGGCCCCCTCCAGGTGCCCGGCCTCATCATCGCCTACTTTGTCGGACTCGCCTCCAAGGGCATCGCCAGCTACTTCCTCAACGACCGCCTCTGCTACCGCCAGGTCTTCTACGCCTGGCAGTCGGCCGTCGCTCCCCTCGTGGCCGGCAGCATCCACTATTTCCTTTTGCGCGGGCTTTCCGACCTTGTGTGGAAGCAGGAACCAATTACGAGCGTCCTCTTGTTTTTCATCGGCATCCTGCCTTCCTTCCCCCTCTATGCCTTCATGTACGCCCTGGCGGGCGGCTGGGACAGGCCCGGCCTGGATGAACTCAAGCTCGCCGCGAGCCTGGCCTCCCCGGTAAGGGGCTTTGCGAAGTACTTTGTGTACTGGCCATCCGAACTTGGCGCACGCATTTCCCCGCTGACCGGGCGCTTCCCGATCAGGGTGCGCGAGCTGGCCATGGCCGAGGCGCTGGAGATCGACTGCGAGCGGGTGAAGCTGGTGTAATCAGGAAACCAGTAGCGACATA
>JBMOIK010000129.1:0-9773 GCA_049317365.1 Rectinemataceae bacterium
CTGGCCGCCGGTTCCGGCTATCAGCTCGACGACCTGGTCTGTGCCGACCTTGTACTGGATATAGCGCCCGGATGAGGTGGAGCTGTCGAGTTCAAGCGAATACAAGCCTTCCGAGAATCCGAGTTTGACTCCGGAGGACTGCCAGGCCCCGGTGAGCGCAGACGGTGCTGCCCTCTTCACCGGCGCTGTCTTGCCCGCCGTCAGCCTGCGATATGTCCCATCCCAGCGGTTTTCCGAGTCGATTTTCATCAGGAGATCCTCAAAGACCCGGACGGAAACACTTTCTGCGCCAGTCATCTCGATATCGAGAAGCCGTTTCAGCGTCTGGACAGACTCGTTCTGCGTGCCGATGTAGAGTCCCGTCCGCGTCGAGTGCGATTCATTCCAGTGGAACACTTCCTGGGAATCTCCCGAGAAAAAGATGATCGAAGCTCCCTTGCGGTCGAAGACGAGGAGCCGCGCCTTCGGGTCCCGTGGCCCTGAATCGGCGTCATACCACAGGCCCTGGAGGAAGTCCTCGAAATCGGAGGCCCGGCCCGTAAGTACCTTGTTCGCTATTTCCTGCTCGACCTGCGCCCCGGGAATGCGGTCGATGGCAGAGCCCGCGTAGGCGTTGCCGCTGCCATCCCAGGTCCAGGTTGTCCGGACCTGGTCGAGGGGGTTCCCCGATTCCCTGTCGCGCGTAAAGGACAGGATCCTGAAGGGCGAGCCATTCGATTGAGCCAATTGATAGCTTTCCGGCCGCTCGATCGCCTCTATGAAGACCGAGTCGGCGGCCAGGGAGACGATGGGCATGTAGGCGAGGCCGGTGGTTTCGCTTCCCATCCGGGGCCGGAACAGGGTGAGGGTCTGCTCGTTGATTTCGTCCATCCCCGCGATGACGATACAAAGGCGGTGGTCGCCCAGGATGTCCCGGACCTGCAGCTGCAGCGTGGTCAGCTTCGTCACGGGTATGGGGCTCTCCCAGGAGCGGATCCAGCCCTTCCTCTCTGGAAGCCAGTCAGCGATCACCACGGCCAGCCCAGTGGGCTTGACCCCGGTCTTTTTAACTATGAGGATCTGTTCCTCACCTTCGTCCTGGTCGAGGTTCTGTGACTCGACGCTGATGACCACCTCGTCGGGCAATGCCCCGATGCGGTTCAGGTTCCCGGTCGCGGGTTTGCCGACATCCTCGCCCGCGGTCCCCCCTTCGTCGTGGTTGACGACGAGATTGCGGGTGGAGACTGGCTTGGCGGCGTCTGCGCGCTCGGCGTTCGACTTCCACCAGTACCAGGCGACGAAGGCCAGGGCGAGCGTCGAGACAAGAAAGAACAGAGTTGTGACGAAACGCTTCATGGGAGCCAGTGAGGGCGTGATTGCAGAGCTTGCCTCTGGCTCATGGAGCTGGGAATGCCGGTTCGAGGCCGCGCATGAGGGCTGATTTCAAGGCTTCCAGGGACAGGCTCGAGGTGAATCCGGCTGCCGTTGCGTGGCCACCGCCTCCGAAGTCCTGGGCCAGCCTCGCGACGTTGACCTTCCCCTTTGATCGGAGGGAGCAGCGGAAGCGGCCGTCTTCCCTTTCCTTGATGAGGGCAGAGACCTGGATTTCCGCGCCCTGCAGGGGCATGTTCACAAAGTCCTCAGCGTCTTCATACGAGGCCCCTGTTTCGACGAGGTCAGCCCTGAGGAGGACCTGGAAAGCGACCTTGTTGCCGAGGCTGAGCTGAAGCGTGCCGTTGACGGTTTTCTGAAGGAGGAGGACCTGTGTCGCGGCCGATTCATAGATCATCCCATGGATGAGATAGGGTTTTACTCCGAGCCGCACCAGTTCGAGGGCGCATTCGAAGGTTCCAGCCCCGGTTTTCGGGTATGCGAAGGATCCGGTATCGTAGACGATGCCCGAAAATACTGCTTCTGCCGCATCGAGGGGGAGGGCTATCCCGAGTCTTTTATAGAGACGCCACACCATCTCGCTGGTACTTGAGGCTGTCGGATCAAGGTAGAAGCGCTCGTCGGGCAAGCCCTTGAGCTCGTGATGGTCGATGACGGCCAGTCGCGCAGCCTTCCGGACAAGGCTTTCCATCCTCGTACCGAGGAAGGCGAAATCGTGGGTGTCGAGGACAATCGCGCAGGTCTGCGCGGCTTCAAAGGGGAGTTCGGGAGAATCATGGATGCGGGAAAACCATCCGCGATGGTCGAGGAAGGCCATCTTCGCAGGCAGGGGATCGAGAAGCAGGATTCGGGCGGATTTGCCACGCGCCTCTATGAGGACTCCGAGCGCGTAGGCTGCCCCAAGTCCGTCTGCGTCGGGACCGTCATGCGAAGCGAGCACGAAATGATCGAACTCGTCCAGCAATCCGACCGTTTGATCAAGGGTCATGCCATCTCCCGAAGATCCTGTCCATTTCTGGGAAAACACCGCAATAGCAAGCGATTGTGCCCAATGACCATCGTCATCATCTCAAGCATAGCCGCGGTGGTCCGTCATCGCAAGAATATCGGCGACTGCTGCCCGGGCCAGGGTGGTGGCCTCGGCAGCCGAGAGTCCCCCGTCGTAGCCGAAGGTCCTTTTGAGAAAGTACTCAAGCTCGTCTTTGAGGCCTGTTCCTGACTGGAAGACGAAGGCAAAATCGAGGTCCTTGGGACGGGAAACCGTAAAGCCTTCGCAGGTCCGGGATTTCCTGAGATGGAAGCCCGATCCGGGCTCTGTCGAGTCTGGAGATGGCTGGCGAAGGGTCACCAGGTTGCGCCTTGTAGGTGCGCGGAACGAGAGCCCCTCCTCACAGGTCCTGATCTTGGCAGCTCCAGTCCAGGAAAAAAGCTCCCAGGATGCACCTTCGCCTGCTGGCTTGAGATGTGAGGCCACGACGAGTCCCGAGCCTGCGGGAAGTTCGCCTCGTTCCCACGCATCGAAGAGGTCGAGCGCTGCGAGGTCTCCCATCAGGCACCAGCCATACTGCGGCTGTTCATGTTGCCGATCACGAGGCGGTCGGCTCTCTTGTTTTCGATGCTCGAATCCACGACGCAACGCCTCCGGTTTCCTCTCGATCTACTCACAATATGATATTGCAGCGGGAGGGGTCGTTGCAAGGAAGCCTCGGGCACGCGCGACGCAGAGGCGACTCTCATAGGCTACCGATCAGGGTCTCGTAGAAGCGGAGGCAGCGCCTGAGGTTGGATACTTCGACGCGCTCGTCCTTTCCGTGTACTCCTGCGAGGTCTTCGGAAGTCTGCACAAGGGCTGTGAGTCGGTACATCGCGCGGGCGATGTGCCTGTAATGCTTGGTGTCGGTACCGGCACTGAACAGGAAGGGCAGCATCGCCGCCTCCGGGAAGGCGTCGCCGAGCGCGGCCTCGATGGCGCGCCAGAGCTCGGTATCGAGGGATGATTCAGGGAGGGGCTCGACGACGCTGTCGGCATGGGCAGGGGCTGCGATCACAGCAAAGCGGCTGACAATCCGCGCGATGCGATCCAGAACTCCCGCAGAGTCCTCGCCTGGGAGGATTCGCACATTGATGATGGCGCTTGCATGCGCAGCGAGGACGTTTTCCTTGGGGCTGCCTTCGAGCATGGTTGCAGCCCAGGTGCTGCGGAGCAGGGCTGCCGTGGTAGGGGATCCTGAGAAAGCCAGCTTGACGAGGGGGCCGAAGACCCAGAGGTTGCTGAAAAGGATGCGATAGCCGAAGGGGACATAGGGTCGGAGGCGGCCAAGAAAACTCCTGACTGTAAAGCCGATTCTAGTAGAGCTTGGCTGTGCCTCGAGGGCAGCGACCGCCCGCGCGATGTCACCGGTTGCCGTGCGGCGAGGCGGCATCGAGGCATGGCCGCCGGCTCCCTTGGCTTCGAGCCGCACATCGATGTAACCCTTTTCGGCGATGCCGACGAGGGCCAGGGGACGGTCTGCCATGGCGAGCATGCCCTTTGCGACCGGCCCTCCCTCGTCGAGGAGAAAGGCCGCGCGCGTGCCGCGCCGTGCGAGTTCCTTCGCGATCAAGGCAGCTCCCCGGTTTCCCCCTACCTCCTCGTCGCCGCCGAAGGCGAAGAGGATGCTACGCCTGGGCTGGAAACCACGCGAGAGCAGCCGCTCCGCCGCCTCGAGCGCCGAGACGAGCATCACCTTGATGTCCTGGGTTCCCCGTCCCCAGACGAAGCCATCGGCCAGGTCTCCGGAAAAGGGCCCGTGCCGCCATTCCGCTGCATCCTCTGCAGGCACGACATCGAAGTGGGCGCAGAGTATGGCAGGCTCGAGGGAAGGGTCGCTTCCCTGCCAGGTGTAGAGAAGCGCACGGTCCCCAATCACTTCCCGGGCAAGAGCGGCGTGGACCCGCGGAAACAAGCCCGGCAGCGCCGAGACGAAGGCGGCAAAGGCTTCTGGGTTTTCGTGCTCGGCATCCCAAGACGAAATTGTGGCAAAGCGGACAGCCGCTGCGAGCTTGTCCTCGATTCCCGCACGGCTTTCGAGTTCCTCAGGCGCCAGCGGAGCTTTTGGGGCTGCCGCAGCCGGCACGGCAAATGTGCGCGCCAGGACGGTGGCGACGAAGGCCAGGACTATGGTGGAAACCACGAGCACGAGCGGCATCTGAGACCTCCGGCTCGCAAGTATCGGCCAACGCGGCTGGAAGGGTCAACGATAGCCCCGCCCTTCCGCCACAGCGATGCAGCGGTTATATTGCTGGAACCACAGTCTCATCGAGGAGTCATCATGGCGGAGAAAGTCGGCGGGGTATCGATCGGCGTCAAGGCCTTTGTCACGAGCGCCATCATACTTCTCGCCATGATGGTCGCGGCGGGAATCCTTACCCTCGTCCTCCCCTCGGGGAGCTACGAGCGGATCAAGTCCGACGGGGGCGAGGTCCTGGTCCCCGGGTCCTACCATGAGACGCCGAAGCCCGATTACCCTGCATGGAGATGGTTCACCGCGCCCGCAGAGGTCCTCGTCTCCCCGGACGCTGTCATGGCGATCATCATAATACTGTTCATCACGATCGCGGGAGGGTCCTTTTCCGTGCTCAACGAGGGAAGGGTCCTCGCCTCGGCGGTGGCCGCCCTTGCGAAGCGTTTCGGAAAGCGGCGCTTCCTCCTCCTCGGGATCATCTGCCTGTTCTGCATGCTTCTCGGGGCCATCATGGGCGTCTTCGAGGAGTCGGTCCTCCTCGTGCCCGTCGGCATCGCCCTCGCGGCGTCCTTCGGCTGGGACGTGTTCATGGTGCTCGGAATGAGCGTCCTGGCGACCGGCTTCGGCTTTGCTGCGGCGATCTCCAATCCCTTCTCGATCGGTACCGCACAGAAAATAGCAGGTCTGCCTCTTTTTTCAGGCGCGCCTTTCCGTGTCCTGGTATTCGCGGCCTGCTATGCCCTCTACATGGCCTTCCTCGTGGCCTATGCCCGCAGCATCGAAGGCAAGGGGACGCCTGCTGCAACGAAGATCGCCGGTGGCAAGGTCGCCATGGAGAACCCGGCGATTGATCCGAGACTGGAGGCACGGGGTGTCCGCGTCTTCTCCTGGTCCATGCTGGCACTCCTGTTGATCATCCTGTTCGTTGCCTTCACCCCGGGGCTCTCGGATCTCTCGATGCCCCTCATGGCCCTGGCCTTCCTTGCGGCGGGTCTTGTAACCGGCTTCGCCGCAGGGCTCAGCGGCAAACGCGTCGGCAAGGCCTTCCTTGACGGAGCCCTCGGCGTCCTTCCGGCAGCCCTCCTCATCCTCATGGCGCTGTCGGTGAAACGCATCATCCTTGCAGGCGGCATCCTGGACACGGTGCTTTTCCATGCGGCGACGGCCGCGACAGGGGCCTCGGCCTACGGTTCAGCGGCCATTGCCTACATCCTCACCCTCGGACTCGAGTTCTTCGTGGGCTCTGCTTCGGCCAAGGCCTTCCTCCTGATGCCCATCCTCGCCCCCCTCGGAGACCTCGCAGGCGTCACTCGGCAGGTCATGGTCCAGGCCTACGCCTTCGGCGACGGCTTCTCGAACATGCTCTACCCCACCAATGCGGTGCTTATCATCTCCCTCTCGCTGGCGGGCGTCTCCTGGTTGCGATGGGCCAGATGGGTCCTGCCCCTGCAGCTGGCGACCTTCGCGCTGACCATGGGACTGCTGATGCTTGCCGTGGCTATTGGGTATAGGTAGGAAGGCATCGAGATTTGCGTCGGTACCTGGTCCTTCGGCGCAGGTGGAGCTCATTAGTTCTGCTATGAGGATTCCTGGCTTCACCACATCAGGCTAGGCCGGCATCGGAGCGATCCAGCTCATGCCACCGCGATCGGCTTATACAGAAAGCCCTGGAATCCCGTGAAGGCCTCGCCGATGTCCTTTCCGAGGTCCGCTACGGCATCGGAGATGGAGTCGTGGTAGCGCAGTCGGAGGAGGGGAGTGAGCTTTTCGACGGCGAGTTCCTCGACTCCCTCGGAGACATAGTGGGCAAGTACGAAGTCCAGGAAGGCCTGTTGCTTCGTCGGGAACCTGTCCTTGATCTTCACCCTTGCCGCAGTCGCCCGTTCGGCGCGAGTCAGTGTCGGCATCGCATAGGCCACATGGGCGAGGACATCGAAGAGATCACTATTCTCCGCGTCGATGAACCTCTGCATCTCCCCGAGCTGCTCCCTGCCGAATCCTTGCTCCGAGAGTCCCTCGAGGAGCTTCTTCCTTGTGTCCGGGAAACTCCAGATCCTGCGCAACTCCGCCTCGCTCGTGAAGAAATCGGGGAGCCTCCCGAAGAGCAGCTCCATGAACTGCCGCGCCGACATAGGCTTTCCGTCGGGATGCCAGAAGGTCGTGGCCATCATGTGCCGGATAGTCCTGACCTTCCCGTCAGCCAGCTTCACCTGTATCCTGGCGGGCCTTTCGTCTGAAGTGTCAGGTGTTGGCTTTGAAGGCTCCGGGGGTTTGCCGTTCGGAGTGGCGGGACCCTTGGGTTCGGGCTGCACCGGCTCCCCGTCCCATTCCTCGTCATGGAAATGCAGATGCGCCTTCACGAAGTCGTGGATGGTAAAGTAGTCCTTGCCGTCGTGGAGGCGGGTCCCCCGCCCGATGATCTGCTTGAACTCGATCATGGAATTCACAGGGCGCATGAGGACGATGTTCCTGATGTTGCGCGCGTCGACGCCCGTCGAGAGCTTCTGGGAGGTGGTGAGAATAGTTGGTATGGATTTCTCGTTGTCCTGGAATTCCCGGAGGTGGGCCTCTCCGATCTCCCCCTCGTCCGACGTAACTCGGTGGCAGTAATCGGGAGAGCCGCTGGTCTTAATCTGGTTCACGAGGTCTCGCACCGCGAGGGCGTGGGCCTGGGTGGCGCAGAAAACAATGGTCTTTTCGCTTTGGTCGATCTGTTCCATGAAGAGCCCGACCCGATACTCCTCACGCTCCCTGATTTCGATGATCCGGTTGAAGTCGGGCTCGGTGTAGCGCCTGCCTTCGACGATCTCTCCCACCATGATGTTGTCGTCCGGCGTGTAGACGTACTCGTCCAGGGTCGTCGAGTATTCCTTCACCCTGAAGGGCGTGAGGAAGCCGTCGTTGATGCCCTCCTTGAGCGAGTAGACGTAGACGGGCTCGCCGAAGTAGGCGTAGGTGTCGACGTTGTCATTCCGCTTGGGCGTGGCGGTCAGGCCGAGCTGGACGGCTGGGGAAAAGTACTCGAGGATGCCCCGCCAGCCGCCCTTGTCGGGGTAGCTGGTACTGGAGAAGCGGTCCCGCCACTGATTGGCTTTGGCGAAGGTCATAGTCCAAAGCTCATCAGGAGTGGGAAACGCTTTGACCTCGCCTTCCTTCCCCGTCTCCATGTCGATGGCGTAGATCCCCTTGCCATTGGTCGCGTAGGCAAAGCGAATCGAGAGCTTGTTTGAGTAGTTCTTCGCCTGGCCTAGTCCCTCCGTCAACGCCTGTGTATCCGCCTTGGCCTCGACGACCGCGAGCCGCGTATTCTTATAGATAAGCACATAATCGGCGGACAGGGCCTTCCCGCGCCTTCCATGGGTCGCCTATCCATAGCCTGTAGCTCCGCGAATTCGAGATACAGGTTGACGATTCGGTTGAGGATCTTCAGCTCGTCCTCGTCCAGGTAGTTCTTGGCGACCGAGACATCTTCCTTGCGAACGATGTATCTATTCGCATAGGACCTATACATCTCGCGCGAGATGAAAAGCTCATTATCGACAAACCCAATTTTTGCTAACTTAACTATTTCCCTTGCTCGATAAAACGGAATCCCTTCGGGTTTCCAATCTGACTCAAAGACCCTTTTGCTAGAAGTAATTTCAAATAACTCACCAAGAGTTCTTTCTTCCCATCCCTCCGCTTCGAACTCGCCGAAGGCGTCGATGGTAGAAGAGGAGATCAATGTAGTAGTCGCGGTTGTCGATGGTGATTCGCTTCTGCCTGGCGAGGAAGGCGAAGTCGCTGCCCATCTCTACGATAAAGCCCTGTAGCTCGGCGATGATGGCCGATTCCAGGTCCCGTTCGGAGAAGGAGTCGCCGAGTCCGAGAAAATCCAGGATATAGGGGTCGCGAAAGGCGAGGTCGGCGCTTAATGCGTTGTTGTTGCGCAGAGCTTCGAGGTCTTGGCGGATGGTTTCTTCGGGCTTCTTTGAGATGGCAGTGCGCTCGAAGAGCAGGGAACCTATGCGCTCTTGGAGCTGGCGGGACGACCAGCCCTCGATGCGGGAAAGTTCGAGGTAGAACTCCCGTTTTACCGGGTCATCGATGTAAATCAGGGTCTTGATGTGGGTCCAGGACAATTGTCTCCGCACTGCGGAGACAATTGTCTCCTCGTCCAAGAATATCTCCGCAGTGCGGAGACAATGCCATAATTGCTTTTCGCTCCAACCTTTACTGTATTCGGCTGTGAGCTGGCGGGAGAGGCCGGTGATGATCTGTTTGCCGTACTCAGCCCGTTCATCTCCCAGGATTTCCCTTTGGAGCCTCTGGCCGATGTTCCAGTAGAGGAGGGTCAGCTCGGCGTTGACTGCCTGGGCGCTGCGCTTTTTCGCCGCCTCGATGAGCTGGCTAATTTCCGGGAAGACCGCGGCGGGAATGGCAGAGCCATCGCTCACAGGAGCCCTCTGATCTTCTCCAAGGCCTTGGCGCTCTCGGCGTCCAGCCGGGCGATCTCGTCGAGGATGTCCTTGGGCTTGCGATGGACGATCGCCTCGTTGCCGTTGGGATTCTTCACCGAAAGATCATAACTATTCGTATCGATGTCGGAGACCTTGACGCTCCAGGACTTGGGCGAGTCGGAGAACTTCTTCGAGAGCTTGACGAAGTCGGCGAGGTCCTCGTCGTTCAAGGGGGTGGTCTTTCCCATTTTCCGGCCGGGGTCGAGTTCATAGTACCAGATCTTGCGGGTGGGCTCACCCTTCTGGAAGAAGAGCACGACGGTCTTCACGCCCGCGCCTTGGAAGGTGCCTGATGGGCAGTCGAGGATGGCGGTGAGGTTGCAGGACTCGAGGAGGAGCTTGCGCAGCGCGGTCGAGTGTTCGTATGGATGACGTTCGGCGCCTCGATGCCGTGGAGGATCATATTCATAATTGCGATGACATAGGCCAGGGACATTTTTTTCCTTTCCGTAGAAGGTCCTTTCCTGGAGAACTTTGATATCCCTAGTAGTTAGTTCTTTCGATGCCTTCATGTAGTCGAGGGACTCGCAAAGGAAGCCAGCTGAGCCGCAAGCCCCGTCGTAGACCTTCTCGCCTATCTGGGGCTTCACCACCTGGATCATGGCGCGGATGAGGGGCGGGGGGTGTAGTACTCGCCGCCATTCCTGCCCGCGTTGCCCATGTTCTTGATCTTGGCCTC
>JBMOIK010000130.1:0-9738 GCA_049317365.1 Rectinemataceae bacterium
CAAGGGTCTTGCCAAGGCTATCAACGACAAGTGGAAGAGCAAGGTCGATACCCTCCTCCTGTTCTACAATTCCGAGAACGGCGACCTTGTAAAGAAGAGGCTCTCAGGCATGTATGACGGAATGAAGGCTTCCGGCATTAGCTTGGCTGCTTCAAAGGTCGAGTACATCGACATGGGCGGCGGCGGTTCGGACACGACGATGTCTGCCAATCAGAAGATGACGGACTGGCTTACTGCCCATCCCACCCTTCACAACATCGCCGTAGGTACGGTCAACACAGAAACCGGCCAGGGTGTCTTCTCCGCAGTACAGGCTGCCAATCGTGACAAGGATGTCCTGCTCGCCACAAACAACAATGGCATGCAGACGCTCGAGGCCTTTTCCCAGGGCCAGAACTGCTGGCTCGGCGGCAGTGCCTATTATCCCAAGCAGTATGGCGATTACATCATTCCACTCGCCATCAAGATCGTGAACGGCCAGAAAACGGTAAAGGTCAACACGATGAAGCACGAGTTCCTTACCCGTGCCGACCTCGCCAAGATCCAGGACGAAAACAACTAGCATTGGTTTCGGCCAGGCATGGGCCATCCCGGTCCATGCCTGGCCGGCTTTTTTTTGGTGACAATCAGACGTATGTGGGGGTGGGTTTCGTGGCGACAAGCAGGGAGGGCCTAGGCAACGAATGCATTCTTCGATTGAAAAATGTCGTCAAGAGATTTCCCGGCGTTCTTGCGCTCGATGGAGTTGATCTGGAGACCCGCAGGGGCGAAGTACTTGCGGTGATAGGGGAAAACGGAGCAGGAAAATCGACCTTGATGAAGATCCTGTCCGGAGCCCTCCTGATGGATTCAGGGGAGATCGTGCTGGACGGAAAGGTAATACCACCCGAGACCAGCCCCAAGGCACGGATGGACTACGGTCTGGGGATAATCTACCAGGAATTGAATTACCTCAATGAAATGACGATAGCGGAAAACCTCTTCCTGGGCAGGGTGCCCGTTACGGGTATCCTCAAGCGCGTCGACTATCAAGCCATGAAAAAGGCTTCGATGGACCTCTTGCGCATGTTTGATCTGGACTATCACCCGTTTACGCTGGTCAAGGCTCTGAGCGTAGCGGAAAAACAAATACTGGAAATCCTCCGTGCCGTCTCCCGGGATGTGAAAGTCCTGATCATGGACGAGCCCACCTCCTCGTTGAATGAGGTGGAGGCACAAAGGCTTTTCGGCTATATCGATGATTTGAAAAAGCGTGGCGTCTCGATAATCTACATCAGCCACAAGCTCGAGGAAGTGTTCAGGCTGGCGGATCGCGTCCAGGTCATGCGAGATGGCAGGAATGTAGGAGTTGTTGATATTGGCGATACCACTTCCGGCAAGCTTGTGGAAATGATGGTCGGCAGGGCTATCACCGAAATGTATCCCAAGGAAGAAGTGGAGATCGGAGCAGAGGTACTGAGGATCGAGCACCTGAGTTGTGGCTGTGCAAAAGACATTTCCTTCTCCCTGAGGAAAGGAGAGATCTTCGGACTCTACGGACTCGTGGGCTCAGGATGCGTCGAAACCGTGGAGGGATTGCTGGGAATCAGGGCGATCACAGAAGGAACAATCGCGATCGAAGGCAAGGAACGGTCCATACGTACCCCGATAGAAGCAAAGAAGCACGGGATTGCCTATGTGCCGAGCGATCGCAAGGCCGAAGGCCTGGTATTGATCCATTCCCTCAAGGACAACTTGACGATCACGAAGCTGGACGAGTTGGGCCGGGGCTTCAAGATCAATGGCGCCAAGATGAAGGAATACAGCGATACCTGGATTGAAAAAATGCAGATCCGGACGCCTTCCCGGAACGCTATCGTCGAATCCCTCAGCGGAGGGAACCAGCAGAAGATAGTCGTCGCAAAATGGATCCTGACCAACCCCAAAGTACTCATCATGAATGATCCGACGAGAGGGGTCGATGTCGGAGCGAAAGTCGAAATCTACAAGATCATGGAAGACCTGTGTCGGCGAGGCATCTCGATCATCATGGTCACCGCCGAGTTGCTCGAGGTGATCGGAATCACGGACAGGATGCTTGTTTTCGCCAATGGAAAGGTCGCGGGGGAATACATGCGCAAGGACTATGACCAGAAGGCGATACTACACTTGGCTGTCAAAGGAAATGAGAATGGCTAGTACGAACCTGACGATGAACGAGAAGCCGAAATTCCTCCGGCGAGTGACAGATCTCGGCAATACGCTGAGTCTGGCAATCGCGCTCTTCATTCTTTGCGTTGTCTGGACAATGCTGTCACCCTACTTCTTTACCGTTCAGAACATCATGAACGTACTGATGTTCGCATCCATCCTTGCCATCCGGGCTTCCGGGCTGACGGTTTCGATGATACTGGGTGGAATGGACATCTCGCAGAACGCCGTGGGCGCGGTGACCGGCCTGCTTTGCATGTTGTACAGCCTCTCGGGCGCGCCCTGGTATATGGTCCTGCTTCTGGTAATTGTTCTCGGGCTGCTGATGGGAATCATCAATGCTACCCTGGTTTCGGTATTCAAGATCGCAGCCATCATCACCACCTTGGGTACAATGCAGATTTTCAGGGGAACGGCATGGCTGATCAAGGATGCCACGGTCATGGTCAAGGACCCCATCCTCCTCCAGCTCGGTCGTGGGAGGCTGTTCGGCGTCATTCCCTATGTGACACTCATAGCCTTGGTAGTGCTGCTGATCATTTACTACCTCCTGAACTACACATCCTTCGGGCGCAAGGTGTACATGGTCGGCGGCAATGAACGAGCGAGCTACCTTTCGGGCATCAATGCCAACAAAGTCAAGTTTGCGTCCTTTGTCATCAGTGGCCTTACCGCTGGAATCGCGGGCTTCCTGGTGGCCTGCCAGGTTGGCGCAGCCCTTCCGCAGTCCGGGGCCGGCACCGAGATGAACACAATCTCTGCCGTCATCCTCGGCGGAATAAGCCTGAGCGGCGGGAAGGGGAAGATGTCTGGTACGATCCTGGGCATCCTCATCCTGCAGACGATCAACAACGGCCTGACCCTGCTGAGCGTCAATGCCTATTTCCAGATGATAGTGTCCGGTGGCGTGCTCCTGATCGCTGTCATGATCGATGTCGTCAGAAGCGGCGCGCTGAAAAAGCAATAGGGGTGGAGCCATGAACGTCAGGGATCGTTTCCGCGAGGTGATGGAGAATTTCAACACTGCGGTGAGTCCGCCTAAATGGGAGTTCGGCTATTGGGGCGCCAATTATGCCAATTGGTACAAGGAAGGCCTGCCCCGGCACAGGACCCCCAGGCCGCTGTCGAAGACCACGACCGCGACTGCGTCCCTCTACGCTCCCTGCTGGAATTCGCGGAAGCGGGGGGAGATCTCCGACGGCATGGCGGTCCTGGGAGGTGGCCTGTACTGGCCCACCCAGGGCTTCGCCCTTGACGACGACGTCAGGACGGCCTGTGACATGGACAAGGGCCAGATCCTCGTCAATGTGGATCTCCTGTTCTATCCGAAGTTCGAGGTCCAGATCCTCGAGGACACAGAGACCACGATGCTTTACATCGACATAGACGGCGTCAAGCGCCGCTTTGCCAAGCAGACAGGCGTAATACCCATGGCGGAGGACAATCCCGTCAAGGACTGGGCTAGCTGGAACAAGCTCAAGGACGAAAGGCTTTCCCTGAAATACGTGATGGACAGATTCCCTGCAAATTGGTCCCAATTGGTCAAGAATTACAGGAGCCGGGACTATCCCCTGGTCCTCGGGGGATACCCGCACGGCCACTTCGGCACCCTCGCCCACCTTATGGGCTATGAACATCTTTTTTTCAACTACTACGACCAGCCAGAGCTTATCCATGACATCCAGAAAACCTTTACCGAGATCTGGATCTCCGTCTACGAAGAGGTCTTTGCCCAGACCGATGTCGACATGTTCGTCTTCTGGGAGGACATCTCAGCCGGCATCGGTTCCATGGTCGCGCCGGACACGATGCGCGAATTCATGTTGCCCTACTACAAGCGGATGACAGGCTTCCTCAAGGCGCATGGAGTGAAGACCATATTCGTCGATACCGACGGGGAGTGCACCAACCTCATCCCGCTTTTCCTCGAGGGGGGCATCACGGGCCTCTATCCGATGGAGGCGAGCTGCGGGGTGGATATAGTCAAGGTCCGGAAGATGTATCCGAAGCTTCAGCTCATGGGTGGAATCCCCAAGAGCGAGATAGCGAAGGGCTCCAGGCGGATCGATGAGATACTCGAACCGGTGAAGGCCGTTCTCGCCACGGGTGGCTATATTCCCTTCGGCGACCATCTTATCCCCCCCGAGATACACTGGGATGAGTTCAGCTATTACCGTCGCAGTCTCAACGCATTGATAGACAGCCATCGCTGAAGACCGACTGTCCGCGGGAAACCGGTGTCAGTGATGCCGCCCGACCCAAGCGAGTGAAGGCGATGCTGATTTCTTCATAGTTGCAGGGAGGATGGCATGGCAGTCATTCTGTGTTATGGCGATTCGAATACCTGGGGCTTCAACATCGAAGCCTATACCGGCGGAGCGCCGATGGCGACGGCCCGCTTTTCCCCCGAACTCCGCTGGCCCGGGGTCCTGGCCGCCCGCCTCGGTCAGGGGCATCGCGTGATCGAGGAGGGGCTGAACGGCAGGACGACGTCACAGGACGATCCCTTCGACGGCGAACACAAGAACGGCCTCCGCTACCTCTTGCCCTGCCTCGAGTCCCACATGCCACTCGACCTCGTCATCATCGCCCTCGGCATCAACGACGTGAAGGCACGATTCGCTGCCTCGGCTGGTGATATTGCCAACGGGGCTGGGAGGCTCGTCCGCTGCGTGCTTGGCAGCGAAGCGGGTCCCGATGGAAAGGCCCCCACGGTGCTCTTGGTAGCGCCATTCCCCCTGGGAGCTGGCCTGTCGAGCTCGCCCTTCGCGGAATTGCTCGGGGGCAAGCCAGAGCTTGAAAAATCAAAGCTTCTCGGGATTCGCTATGAAGTGCTGGCCCGCAGCCTCGGCGTCGCCTTCCTCGATGCTGGCACGGTAGTCAGTGCCTGCGCCGCCGACTCGCTCCACCTGGACGCGGTGGGACAAAGCAAACTCGGTGAAGCGATTGCGGCAAAAATCCTCGGAGCCGGACTTCTCAAGAGCTGAATGCGAGCTGGAGCCAGAAAATCATCCCCGGCTTCCAGCTTCCCCTGTCTGGGCCGTCGCGGGCAAAGGCTCAAACCCGCGACGGCAGACTCCATCAATGCTTCCGCGCTGCGAGTGCCTTTTCGATGGCAAGCACTCCCTCGTTCGCGTCCATCGCAAATAGGTCGATCCCGTTGCGCTTGGCGAAATCCAGGGTGACTGGGGCTCCGCCGACGATGGTGATGACGCTGTCCCGGAGACCGGCATTCTTCAGTGCCTCGATCTGCTCGGGCATGCCGCTCAGTGTAGTTGTGAGGAGACCGGAATACCCCACGACGTCCGGCTTGTGCAGCTTGATCGCGTCTACGAATTTCTGGGGAGCGACATCGACTCCGATATCGACGACCTCGAAGCCGTTGCCCTCGAGCAAGGCACGCAGGATATTCTTGCCTATGTCGTGAAGGTCTCCCTTGATGGTGCCGAGAAGGATCTTGCCCTTGCTCGCTGCCTCGGGTCGCCCCTTGAGGAGAGGCGTGAGGACTTTCATCGCTTCCTGCATTGCGCTGGAAGCCATGATCAGCTGGGGAAGGAACATCTGGCCGCTGGAGAAGTTGCTGCCGACCGCCTTGATGGCGGGCATCAAGGCCCCGCCTATGATGGTCATCGGATCGATCCCTGTAGCCAGGGCTGCCTCCACTGCTTTCCCGATCTCCTTGGATGCCCCTTTGTAGACGGCCGAGAAAAGTGGCTTGAGCGCTGCCGAGGCGATGTTCTGGAGCTCCTTCGCCTCCATCTGTGCCAGGCTCAGGCGCTCGGGCTTCGCAGCGAGGGTTTCCGCGGGCTTGCCGAGGTTGGAACCTGTCCAGCTCTTCTCGTCATAGACGCCATATTTATGGATCGCGTTGATCATAGCTATGACATTGTCATGCGGTATGTAGTTCACGATGCTGTGGCTGGAGCCGCAGACATAGCCCCCACCGGGCTTGAGCGCGTCCATGTGGGCCTTCACGTCGGCTTCGACCTCCGCGGGCGTGCCATGGGCAAGGGGAAATTCGATGTCGATGTTTCCCGACAGGCAAAGGCGGTCGCCAAAGCGCTTCTTGATCTGGCGATAGTCGACGCCGTAGGGATCGAGGGGGTTGAGACAATCGACGCCTGCCTCGAGGAGCATGGGAACGAGCTCGTCGACGTTCCCGTCGGAGTGGAACATGATCGGCTTTCCGGCAGCCAGGGCAGGCGCGTGGATGCGCTTGAGCTTGGGCAGCCAGAGCTCCCGCATGATGGCCGGCGGCAGAAACAAGCCGGTCTTGAAGGCCACATCATCCGCGGTCCAGACGAAATCCACGCCGTTTTTTATTGCGGCCTCGCAGAGCTTGGCGCACCAGTCCGCGCTGAGATCCAGGAGATGGTCGATGAATTCCCGGTCTTCGTAAACCATCCTCATCGTATCCTCGAGGCCGATCACGAACTCATAGAGGGTCTGGAAGTAGGCCCCGAAGAGCATGCAGAAGCCGATCTTGGTGCCGGAGCGGTCCAGGGCCTGGCGGTATTCCCGGATGAAGACCATCTTGGCCTCGATGTCAGCATCGTCGGGTAGCACCACCTTTTTCTCGAAGTCAGCCCTGTTCTTGATGCTGCGGTCTGCAATCATGCCGCCGACACTGCCGTCGGGATTCCGGTGCTTGAAGGGAGTCCAGATCGCTTCCACGATCATGGAGTCCTGGCCGACAATCTTGCAGAGATCGATGTAGTCCTGCGCCATCATGGGGCGGGCGCCCTCTCCCTCCGAAACGCCCTTGGCCGGATCTCCGCCATAGGACAATGAGTTGCCCGCAGGTCGGCCCAGGAGCTTTTCCACATGCTGGTCCTCGAAAAGGACCTCGAAGTTGGGAACGCGATCGACTTTTTTCCGCTTGAATGTGGCGAGAAGACGCTGGATGTCGGGCTCGCCGACAAATGGCTCGATGTGCATGCTGTTCTCCTTTGCGTTTCGGTCAGTCGAGGTGGAAAACCTCTTCGAGTTCTATGATCGTGGGACCGACGGTCACCGGATCCTCCTTGATGAAAAAGCGGTCCATGGCCTTCTGCCAGCGGGCGTTCACCTCGGTCGTGCCGAGCTTTCCGAAGGCCGCCGAGGGGTCGTCGCACTCGAGATAGGCGAAGAGCGTTCCGTCGGCACGGAAGCTGATCGAATAATTCCGGATGCCTGCGTCCCTGATGGCCAGAGCCATGTCCGGCCAGATCTCGTCATGCGCTTTTTTGTACTCGGCCTTCAATTCGGGATGGATCCGCATCTGAAACGTATACCTTCGCATGCCTTCCTCCTTTCGCGATCATCGATGATAGGCGCTTTCAGCGTCCTGTAGGGCTGGAAAAAATGATATTCATTTGCAGCTTCTGCCACAGACCTTCCCTCACGTCGACATCCTGATAACCAGCTCCGGCTGCAAGACCAGATGCTTCGCCTCCTGGCCCCCCACCCTGATCCTCTCGATGAGGAGCTCCGTCCCCTTGCAGCCGATGGTGTATTTCGGCTGCCTCACCGTCGTGAGGGGCACACGGAGATAGGCAGCGAAATCGATGTCGTCATAGGCTGCGACCCTGATGTCCTGGGGGATCCTCAATCCGCGCTCGAGGATGGCCTCCATGACCCCGATCCCGATCACGTCGCAGCCGCAAAAGACAGCCTGGATTTCCTCCTTCCCGTCGAGAAGCTCCACCATTGCAGAATGGCCATCCTCGATCGTCGGTTTCACGCTGCGAACCAGGCCCGCTTCGTAGGGGATGCCATTTTTTTCCAAGGCGTGCCTGTATCCAGAGAGCCGATCCTTCCTGCTGGGGATTTCCTCATTGAGATTGATGAAATGGATCTTGCGGCTGCCGCTTTCAATCAAGTAGTCAACCATTTCGCAGGCACCGGCGATATTGTCATTGATGACATAGTTGACCTCTTCTGCTTCGCTTCGCCTGATCAGGAAGACGAAGGGGATGCCGAAGCTCCGGAGATAGGCCACGTCTTCTTTGCGGGTCAGCATCGATGCCGCCAGGATCAGCCCATCGATCCTCTTGTTGACGAGGACCTGGATGGCCAGCTTTTCCTTGCTGCAATCCTGATCTGTGTTGCAGAGGATGATGCTGTATCCATTGCGCGAAGCGGTTTCCTCGATGCCTTTCACGACCTTGGCGAAAAAGGAGAGGGAACTGTCCGAGACGACAACCCCGATCGTCTTGGTGCTGCTGAGCCGGAGGCTCTTCGCGACGGCGTTCGGCTGGTAGTTAAGGCGCTCTGCCGTTTCCTTGACGCGTTGCAGGGTCTCCGCTCCGACCCCCCCCTTCCCGTTGAGGGCCTTCGACACGGCCATTGCCGAGATGCCCAATTCACTCGCAATATCCTTGAGCGTGGGCGTTCGGCGCCTGGGTTTTTCACCGCCCATTCATTTCTGTCCAGTACCTGGTTGATGCAACCCGCGGCCCTCCGCGTCCATGGCTGCCTCCATCAGGATCTCGCTGACCGTGGGATGAGGATGTACCGTATCCGCGATCTCCGCGCTCGTTGACTCAAGTCTCATCGCAACGCAGATTTCGCCGATCATTTCGGTCGCCCTCGGGGCCATGATATGTGCGCCCAGGATTTCCCCCGTGGCAGGATCAGTAATTATCTTCGCAATGCCTTCCTTTTCCCCGAGGATCATGGACTTCCCGTTTGCGGTGACCGGGAAGCGTCCGATCCTCAGGTCGAGGCCCCGGTCACGGGCTGCTTTCTCGGTCAAGCCGACTGTCGCGATCTCCGGGCTGGAATAGATGCAGGCAGGTATGACCGAATTATCCATGATCGCGTGTCCGCCAGCTGCGTTGGCAGCCGCAACCATCCCTTGGGCCGAGGCTGCATGTGCGAGTTGCCAGATCCCGACGACATCCCCGATCGCATATATGCCAGGGATGGAGGTCTCCATGCCCCCGTTCACCTTGATATGGCCGTTTTCGAGCTCGATTCCCAGCGCTTCGAGGCCAAGACCCTCTATGTTTGGCCTGCGCCCGGTCGCGACAATGGCCAAATCGCCCTCCGCCTGGAGCTTTTCGCCATCTCGCTCGAAGCGGCAGATTACCGGTGATTCCTGGGATGGGCCTGAGAGCATCTCGGTTACGCGCGAGTCGGTGAAAACCTCGATTCCCCGCGCTTCGAGCGATTTCCGGAGGAGTGCGGCTATCTCGAGGTCGAGGCTGGGGACCAGTGAGTCGGTCATTTCGACTATGCGCACTTTTTTCCCCAGCAGATTGAACAGGGTCGCAAACTCGACCCCTATCACCCCGCCTCCGATGATCACGACGCTCCTGGGGCAGTCATGCAACTCAAGGACCTGGTTGCTGTCGAGCACCCTATCTCCGTCGATGCCTGGAATCGGTGGCCGCGAGGGCCGGGAACCGGTGGCGATAATCATGGTACTGGTCTGTATGATTCCCTGATCGGTTCCCGATACCCTGAGGGTATGACTGTCAAGGAGGCTCGCCCTGCCGGAAATCACGATTCCCCCCGCCTTCCGGACGAGTGATTCGACCCCGAGCCTGAGTCGCTTCACGATGG
>JBMOIK010000131.1:0-9723 GCA_049317365.1 Rectinemataceae bacterium
CTCTCCGGAGCTGACGGGGATCTTGCTTTCGATCTCCCAGCCGCCATCGACTTCGCCCTTGCGAAGGATGCCGCCGAGGAAGGTAGCTTCGTTGGTCGTTGTGGTTCCGGGTTGGTGGTTGGGTTGGCGGATCGTGTCGGACATGGTAATTGCTCCTTTTACTTCAAAGCCAGGACAAGCAGTGTCGTATTGTCAGTACTTCCGCGTTCCTGTACCGCGAGGGCTTCCTTTTCGATCTCGCTTACGTCGAGTTCCTTGGCCAAAATAGCCTCGAGGACATCGATGTCGGCGAACTCATGGTAACCGTCGCTGCTCATCACAAGGGCTTGTCCCGGTTTCAGCTTGTCGGAATAGTCCCAGACATCGGCGATATAGTCGGGTTGCCCACCCCCAAGGCTGGACATAAGCTGGTTCTGGGGAGCGTCGCTCATCCCCGGGAGGGAGCGAAGGCTGTGATCCTTGGTCACCTGGCTGAGATAGCCGCTGCGAAACTGGTAGGTCCGGCTATCGCCGATATTGAAAATATAAGCCTTGCCAGCGCTCAAAGCCGCTCCAGTCAAAGTGCAGCCCATGCCGGCCATTCCAGGTTTGTCTTCCTGTGCCAACAAATACGCATGAATTAGGTCGAATACTTCCCGAAGCGATGCCTCGTCCTGCGCGTCCCCCTCCCCAAAAGCCTGGCAGAGAAGCTGGAGGGAAGAGCGGGCCGCAATCTCTCCTGATGCGTGACCACCCATGCCATCGGCGATGGCAAAGACATGCCAACCCTCATCAATATCGACCTTCATCAAGCCGGTCTTCACATCCTCGCTGTCATGAAAGTAGAGCCTCCCGTCGGCCGCGAAGGCATCCTCGTTGTTCTTGCGTTTTCCCCGTGTCGTAATTCCAGAGTATTGCAACATCATTTATTGCACCTGAAATTTCTGGTCGCCAAGTTCAAGGATATCCTTGGCCTTGATCGGATACTCAGTCTGCGCCACGCAGGCACTGCCATTGAGCCGCGTCCCATTGGTGGACCCCATGTCGACATAGATCCACGTGCCGCCCTTCAGAATCACCTTCCCATGCTGACCGGAGATGTACCCGTAGGCGGCGAGGTAGGCCGCATGCGGTCCCGCCTTTCTCCCGAGAATCGATTCAGATGGACAGGCTAGCTGGAGGCCTCCCGCATGAAGCAATTGCAATACCGAACTTTTGAATGGAGAAGGACTCCGAACCGTTGCACCCGAATCGGGAGCCGCGGCGCCTGCTGGGGGAGCTGCTGGGACTGCCTGCCCTGGAGGAGTGCCCGATGTCGAGAGAGGCGGCACAGCGGTGCTGAGCGGCTCCAGCGCCCGAGGCTGCATCGGGCTACCGTCCGTCGTGCAGAACTTGGATGTTCCCAATACCCCGCACTTTGGGCACTTCATGATGAGCTTGCCACACTGATCGCAATACAGACAATCATCGGGAATCTGGGATGCGCACTTCTTGTTCGGGCAGGTCATACAATGTCCTCTTTCATAAGTGTCACGAGCTGCTCCTTGTCAGTGGCCGACTCCTTGGCCAGCCGCGAGGCCTGTTTCTGGAGGCACTTCTCGAAGAGGTTCCGCGCCGTCCTGCCGTTCGCGTAGCTCTTGTCCCGGGCTGCATAGAGTGTGTCGAATTTCTCCCGCACTGCGACCTCGGCACCATCGCCCAAGGTGAGCCCCTTGTCCTTGATGAGCTTGCAGAAGATGCGCGTCATCTCCTCTCCCGTATAGTCATCGAAGTGGAGGAAGCGCGTGAACCTGCTTTTCAGGCCGTCATTGCTGGCCAGAAAGCGATCCATGTCGTCCGCGTAGCCCGCAGCAAGAACAATAAACTTGCCGCGGTCATCATCCATGCGCTTCAAGAGGGTGTCGATGGCTTCCTTCCCGAAGTCGTTGCCGCCACCCTTGGGAGCGAGGGAATAGGCCTCGTCGACAAAGAGCATGCCCCCCATCGCCTCGTCCATTCTCTTTTTGGTCTTTTGGGCGGTTTCGCCTAGGTATTGCCCGACCAAGCCAGAGCGATCTGTTTCGACAACATGGCCCTTCTTAAGAATTCCGAGCTGTTTGAAGACACCTCCGAGCATCCTCGCGACGGTCGTCTTTCCGGTACCGGGATTGCCAGTGAGCACCATGTGCAGGTTGGGCAGGCTCGACTTCCCGCCGATCTGTGCCCGCTGTGCCTCAATTTTGAGGAGATTGATGAGCTCGTGGACCTCGTTTTTCACGACCCCCATGCCGATCAGGCCATCCAGCTGCTCGAGGGGATCGATGCCCTCATCCTTCTGCGTGGCTGGCGCGGCCAGGTCTACTAGTTCGATGGTGGAAATAGAGGTCCCTTCCGCCGACCGGCCGAGGCGTGAGGCCTGGTTCTGCTTTGTCCGCTCCCAGATGCTGCGCACCTCGCGGGCGTTCCCGAAGGTTTCGCTGCGGTTTTCATAGATGCTGGCGAACATGCCGGGAATCGCTTCGAAGGCCTCATTCGCCAAGGTGCATCCATCTTGCTTCACCAGATTCATGAATATCGTGCCCAATTCCTCGGGCTCATAGTCAGCGAAATGGAGGGTCCGGGTGAAGCGGCTCGGCAAGCCCGGATTGGCGGTCAGGAATTGCTGCATCTCCTTCTTGTATCCAGCGGCTATGCAGATGAACTTGCCCCGGTCATCCTCGAGACGTTTGAGAAGAGTATCTATTGCTTCTTTGCTATAGCTATCCATGCCCGTATCGGGGGTCAGGGTATAGGCCTCGTCAATAAAGAGGGTTCCACCCATCGCCATATCGACGAGCTCATGCACCTTGTCCTTTGTCTGGCCGATGTATTGCCCAAGGAGATCCTTTCCGCCCCTCTCGACGAGCTTGTCATCTGGCAAAAGGCCGATAGCTTTGAACAACCTACCGAGCAGTTTGGCCACTGTGGTCTTTCCCGTTCCAGGATTGCCGGTGAATATGAAATGGAGGTTCAGCGAAGAGGCCTTGCCGGTTTCCTTCTCACGTCTCTTCTCAACCAAGAGCAGTTGATGAAGCTCGCGCATCTCTTTCTTGACTGCGGAAAGACCGGTCAGCGCGTCGATTTGGGCGAAGATTTCTTCAGGTTGGAGTTCACGCTTGTCGCTGTCGGGAAGGTCAGCCTTGGTGAAGCATCTGAGTACTTCCTGTGTCCTCTCGTTTTGAGGCATCCCGGCCAATCGTGTCGCTCTCCTTTTCTCCATGATGTCATACAGATTTCGAACATCCCGCCCATTGGCGAATTTTTTCGTTCTCTTGGCATACGCTGTGTCAAACCAATTCCTGACTTCGATCGCAGCGTCATCTGTTAGGGTGCTACCGTAGCTCTTGCATAGGCCGGAAAATATCTCGAACAACTCCGGTCCTGCGTAGTCTGGGAGATCGAAAGTATAGGAGAAGCGGCTTGCCAACCCTGGATTTGCCCCACGGAACACTGCCATTGGCTCTGCGTACCCAGCGGCCACCACGATAAAACTTCCTCTTGCGTCTTCCATTCGTTTCATGAGGGTATCGATGGCTTCTTGCCCGAATACGTCACCTTGGCCGCTACCTTGCTTTAACATATATGCTTCGTCGATGAAGAGAACCCCTCCAATTGCCTTATCACAGGCAGCATGGACGAGGGGCCCCGTTTGCCCGACATAGGGCGCTACGAGCTTCGACCGATCCACCTCGATGACCTGCCCCAGCGGCAAGAGCCCGATCGCCTTGAAAACCTCGCCCAGCTTTCGAGCCAGGGTCGTCTTGCCTGTACCGGGGTTGCCCGTGATCACCATGTGTGCCCCGAGGGCTTTCCCGCCTCCCGTCTTTCCCGCCTGCTCCTTCTGGATGGACAGGGTATTGGCTAGGGCGCGGATCTCCTTCTTGATGTCGGAAAAGCCGATCATCGTGTCAAGTTCGGCCATCACTTCCTCAAGCGGCTTGGGTGGGGCCAGGGGGAGGTCGGCCCTGGTGAGGGTTCGCATGGCTTCATCATCATAATTACCAAGACTTGCGAGACGCTTGCCTTGGCATTCAAGGATTGTCAGCGCGACCTTCCGCTCGATCAGCCAGGCATTCTTGAAGTGTCCCCCGGCATCGTTCCTTTCCTTGGCGATAAAAGCTGGAAGGTCAGCCTCGAAGGCCGAGTCCCACTGAAGCTGTACCTTCCTGAGCCTCCCGATGCAGAGGGCCGTCAGCTCTTCGAGGCTGTAGTCGGGGAAGTCCCAGACCTGGCCCCAGCGCTGGTGGTCATCCTGGTGCGCCGCAAAATACTCGTCGATCGGCTGCTTCAAGCCAGAAAGGATCACGACGATATCGTTCCCGATGCCACCGAGCAACTTCGCCAGCGATCCGATCAGGCTCGTGTCCCGATGGATCTCGTCGATGAGGAGCACCCCACCCTGGGCATCCTGGACATGCTTCCGGAACTCCTTGATCGAATCCGAACTGGAACCAAGCACCGTCGCCGAAACTTCCTGAAGCCCACCCTTGGACAGAACCCCCATCTCGTGCAGGGACTTGGCCAGGAACTTCGCGATATAAGTCTTGCCTGTGCCGGTGTTACCCTTGAAGATGACTGAGAGGTTCACCGGGATGGTCGGCATTCCACGCTTGGCACGATCAGCATTGAGCCGCACCGCACCGACAAGTGATTGGATCTGATCCTTGATCTTTGTAAGTCCTACCAGGGCATCCAGACTGGATGGAATGTCGCCGTCGGGAATCACTTTCCCACAATACTTGCAGAATTTGGCTTCGTCCCGGTTGGGGCGAGAACAGCCGATGCAAATCTTCAAATTTAGTTCCTCCATTGTCATTGAACAGTTTTGCTACTCCTTAGGAGTTCGCCCACGCACTTTTCCAAAAAGAATTTGGCGCTTTGCTAAAAAATCATAGCGGCGGTTCCTTAGTGCCGTCAATGCGTCGCTATAAACGCAAGAAGATCTGGAAATACATCGGGTGATGCAACAGCGCAAGTGCCAAAAACTTTGGCAGGCGGGCGATTCATGCTGGTTCAACCGTACTATGATAGACTGCCTTGCCTGCTTTGATTGTCTTGATGACCATGCTCTTAATGAGATTCCGGTCCTTGTCAAAGCGGATGCGCCCTGTCGCGAGCTCCATGTCGACCGCCTGGAGGGCATCGCGAATTTTGGCCCCGTCTGTTGATCCCGCCCTGCGTATTGCATCGGTCATGAGCATCATGGAGTCATAGGCATGTGCAGCGATAAAATTGGGGTTGTGCTTATACTTCTGCCGATAGGCAGCGATGAAATTCTGATTGGCCTTTCCTGGATCACCAATTGACCAATAATCCGTGAAATAGAGGCCGTCCACCGCTTCGCCACCCACTCTCAGCAAATCAGAGCGATCCCATGTGTCATGACCCAGAAAAAGTCCTCGAAAGCCACTTTTTTTTGCATCTATTACGATTTTCGTAGCAATCTCTGCGGTACAAGACAGATAGAGTAATTCCGGCTCATGCTCAAGAATCTCTTCAAGGCAAGCATAGGTGAAGCCCGTATTGAGCAAATTAGAAGCCTCAATAGCAGTTCCTCCTTTGGCGGAGAAGCAGTCTGTGAATTCGACCGCCATTTCACGGGCTTCTTGAATCCCCTCATCTACAAAGACAGCAGCCTTTCTAATTCCTAGGTTATCAAAGGCAAAGGTGGCAGCAGCTTTTGCCTGATGAATCCTTGATGCCAAGCCGCGAAAAAATCCCCTACCTTGGTAACTGGCTTTTCGAAATCGAACAGGCCAAGCATGGGAACTCTCGAACACTGGGCTATTGAAGCTGATTCTGCATTGCTATCAAAAGCCAATACAGTGATCGACCTCGACATTTGAATGAGCTCCGCACAAGCACGGGATGCCCCGTCTGCATTGTCTTCGCTGTTAAAGCAGGCAAGCCTGATAGGCTTATCTCCATGGATCCGATTCTTGTTTGCCTGCTTCAAGGCTATTGTGTAACCATTCTTCATCCAACCACCCATCCAGGTCTTTTCGCCAGTAAAGGGCACTGCAGCCCCAATGACAAGCTTCCTTTGGCGGGTATTGGATATGCCAAGCTTTTTGTTGCGGGCAAACCGAGCTCTGCGGAATTCATAGCGGATCATGCCCAGAGGACTATTTTCATATTTTAGCCATTTTGCAAAGAAATTCGCCACGAAAGCCACACGCTTTTTTCCATATTTTTTTAAGATAAAGCTAGATCGCTGTAGCATAATTGTTCTTTCATGTCGACTTGCAACTTTGGCTGCAATTAAGCAATAAAGTCCTATTGACATTTCAAGTATTTCAAATTCTGGATCTATATTTAAGCAATTCTCTAGCAGCATACCTGCTTTTTGTGCATAATCTAGAGCTACATCATTATTACCTAATTCATATGCTGAGTCTGCGAAGCCGGCTAATGTTGCTGCATATGCAATAGTTGCAGTAATGCTTTTTTGATCAGAATAGTAATCATATTCTGAACTGCTTTTCTCTAAGTAGTATTGTCCTGTGGCAAAATCATTGCGGCAAGATGCTGACATATACAGCGAAGTGAATACATTTGACTTTTCGGAATCGGTGGCTTCAAGGAGCGCAAAAGCTTTTGCATATGCGCGCAACCGTGATGCCGGGAATGGAATAATATCGCCTACGCCGGCAAGCGAGATTATCGATTCTGCGAGCTGCTGAACATACTCGCTATTGCTTGGATCGGCATTATGCAATTCTTCAGCAATAAGCAAACTCAATTCGTATTGTTTTTTCGCCTCAGCATAATCGCCCCGAAGATTGGCAACCATAGCCAAGTTTTCAATGCACGCGCGGAGTTTTATTTTTGCTTCATAGAGACCGCTCGTACCTGTATCAGTGCCGCTCTGCAATTCAGTGACAGCCTTTTCAATTATCATGAAAGATTCATGGAAATGAGTGCGGGCAGTATCATAATTTCCTTTCATAAGCTCAGTATTGCCAATATCATTGAGCTTGCTCGATGTTTTTTCGCAATAATTCGCGCCTGCTTCAAAAGTCCTTGCGCATGCCAGCATAAGTGAGTCAACTGCGGTTTCCCAAATCCTATTTCCTTTATCTCCGAAGTGCCAGGATGGCACCTCGGCAATATCATAAAGTTGCTTTGCAAAAGGACCTTTCGTGAAAGGTTCCAGCAGCGAGCAAATTCGATCCGGTGAATCTCGATCTCCCTCTAAGGTAATGCTTAAGTACAGGCAAGGATCGAGGTTTGTTGTCGCACGTTCCTTTCTTAGGGCCAGTATCTCACTCCAAATAGTTGTAAAGAGTCCCTCATCCTTGGATCTATACGCATACGTCGCACAATCCTCTTTCGTCCCGCGAGGGATGTACCCCTCGCGATTCCATGCAAGCCTGAGTTGTCGAAAGCCATACTTGGCCAATTCTGCAAGTCGTAGTGCTTTGGATTGCTCATCAAGGTAGCGCTTTCGAATCGCTCCAGCGAAAGGCCCTGGAACTATGTCAATTAGCTCCGAACCCTCTCCACGCTGATATAGGTAGCCGGAGATGCTTCGCCTTATTGCGGCCCAGTAATGGGGAGCAAGCCTGCCTTCTTCTTCTGGCGCGAGAAGGTCCAGCAACTCACTTTCAGCCAGCCCCCCGACGGAAAGGTGAAGAATGGAAAAGGCTCGGCTAACCAGGTTCCTGCCAAAGTTGCGCTCAAGGCGCTCGAGGATTTCAAGCACCAATCCATCAACATCCTCGGCCATGGTTTCGATTCTGCCGGTCAGTTCTTCAAAGCGCGGATAGATGCGCAGCTCCTCACTGGCGATTGTGAGGTACAGAGGGTAACGGGATCCTTTTTTTCCGAGAAGCAGGTCGAGCTGGCTGGCTTTGCGGTGAGTATCAAAGCCAAGGCTTTTCCTGAAGCGGGCAAGCTTGTAAGTTACCAGCTCTGCAGCCTCTTCACTGCTTAGGGGCTCAAGGAGATAATAGGGAAGTTCCCGCCTTTCAGCCGCTGCGCGAGCCTTGCTGTCATTGGCTGAAACCACGATGCGTAGGGCGGATGCCAGTTGAAAGGGTAGCCAGTTCAGGTTGAGTGGTTCATTGGAAGTCCCCATCTGGTCAATTGCATCGATAAACAGCCAGACCTGGCGATCCTTGGAAGCACTATTGGCTCTCCCGATGGAAGAGAAGAACTCTGTTCGTATTGCTGCGAAGTCGTCGCCCTTCTGCTCCTTGCCAGGGACATGCCCTGCGATCTGGTTGAGTTCGGTGGTGAGCCTTGCGAGGAGCTCTCCGAGGTCCTGGCTGCAGGGGGTTACCCGAGCATAGCTTTCGATGACCAGTGCACCAGGATCAATTTCCTGGACAAGCCTTGATGCCCGTGCCATGAAGGCGCTGGTACCAATTCCAGGTTCCCCGATCACGATAAGGGAGCGCTCCTCCGTGCCGGTCATGTAGGCCTTTATCCTGGCGAGGGCTCCCTCCCTGCCCAGGAAACCCTTGCTCCACTCGTTCCTGAATCGCGCGTGGGTAGCCGCCTCCACTTCAAGTTCGCTTTTCGGGGCTACTTTAGCGGGAAACTCGGCCTGAATGGATTGCCAGAGCGAATCGATGATCTTGATGCCAAAATCCTCGAGGCTTTCGTGCTTCATGCTGATGCTACTGTGCTCGTGAAGAATACCCTGCGCCTCTTTGCTCAAGGTTGCATATTCCAATGGATCAACAAGCCCGTCATCGTCGGCGACCTTGAGAAGCTCGTCCATCGCCCCTGACTGCTCTGTCCCCTTGGCCACAGTCTTCATATCGATCCTGAGGCCTGCATAAGAGGGTGAATATGAGTAGAGATTGTCCCTATTAGATGAATATGCGGCTGTGATTTCATTCTTGAGGGCGGCCTGCCGTACTGCGGCGGCAGGACCTTCGGGGGTCGCCTCCCCGCGTTTTGCCTCGGGGACTTCCGCAATGAAGGCAGGATCACGGAAAAAGAAAAAGGCGCGCTCACTCATATCCGGGTTTTCAAGGACCCCGTGTCGGATTTCTAGCGCAGTGACCGATTGGCCTGCCCTGGCCGTTTCAAGCCATTTGAACGGGGCGGTGGAATCCTCTGGCACATTCGAAGGAATGGCAAAAGGAGCATGCAAGGCATTTTCGAGCAACTGTGCGAGTCGCTCATCCGAAGCCGGCATCGTAGGGTTCCTGATCCAGGCGCCATAAGGGTCAGGCTGTGCATAGCAGCCTTCCAGGAAAGTGCGATCAGCGATTTCAAGGGACGCGAGGATCCGCTTGAATTCCTTGTCGTCAATCGCCGAGGGGAGGGGGACCCAGCCATAGCGCTCACCAAGCAAGGCCACGAAAAAAGGTCTCGACTTCTCGATTTCCTCGAGGCAGATGTCAAGGACCATGCCGCCCTCGGCCTCTTCTTCTGTTACGCCCCAGCGAAGATCGACGTCGATGACCTCGACCTCGAGCGCGCGGCAACGCTCCCGCAATTCAGGGAACACACGCGCCACCAGATAGTCGCGCTCGGAATGCATGTCCTTGAAGGTCGAACTGATAAAGACTCTCGCAACCCTTGCTGCATCCATTTGTCGCTCCTATCTTTACTATGATGTTTCATCAGTTCAGCATTTTGCGACCGTTGCTTCAACGATCTTAAACCCAGCCCCTCGCAAAACGTTCTCGAGATTCACAATAGTGTCGATATCTTTCATTTTTTCAGCATCGCTGAGCTCCTCCCAAGCTTTGATGGAAGGGTGCAGTC
>JBMOIK010000132.1:0-9679 GCA_049317365.1 Rectinemataceae bacterium
AGTCCCCCTCGCCGAGAAATCCCTGACAATTACGACGATTCCTGCGGGGCAGTAAGCCGGGGGCGGCCAGAGCGCGACAGCGTGCAGCCCCGGGTCCGCTGGCCCGCGTGGGGTCGCCTGCGTCCCGACCCGCTGGCTGGCTTGGAACATCCCCGGCTCGCTTGCGCTCCGTACCCTTCCGAAGGTACCTTCCCGACATGTCAGATTCCTCCGGATCCTCCCCAGAGTCAGATAGCGGAATGGGCCGCATGGTCCGCGAGGGCGGCAAGCTCTCCCTCCTGACGCTCGCCTCACGGGTCCTGGGCCTTGTCAGGGAGATGACCCGTGCGGCCTTCCTGGGCACGGGAGCCCTGGCTGACGCCTTCACTGTCGCCTTCAACCTCCCGAACTTCCTGCGCCGCCTTTTCGCCGAGAACTCGATGTCGGCAGCCTTCATCCCGACCTTTTCCGCCCATCTCGCCGAGGGGGATGACAAAAAGACGCGCGAGTTCCTCTCCGCCACCTTTACGATCCTCGTCATCGCGGTGTCCCTCACTGTCGCCTTGGGCATCGCCTGCACGCCCCTCATCGTGAAGCTTTTCGGCTCCGAGCCCGTGGAGACCGCGGTGCTCACGCGGATCATGTTCCCCTTCCTGGCCCTCGTTTCCATCGCGGCCTTCCTCCAGGGCATCCTCAACTCGATCGGGGTCTTTGTCCCATCGGGCGCCGCGCCGGTCGCATTCAACGTCGTCTTCATCGTGCTTCCCTACCTGATTGCCGGGCCCGCTGGAAACGCCGCCCGTGCCATGGCCATCGGGGTCATCATCGGTGGTCTCCTCCAGGCCCTCATCCAGCTCCCGGCCGTACTCAAGGCAGGTTGGGGCTTCGGCTTCATCGGGCTCCGCCGCGCCCTGGCCAATCCGGGGATGCGGAAGGTCATGAGCCTGATCGGGCCTACCATCCTCGGCATGGCCGCCTACCAGGTGAACATCCTCGTCTCGACCTCCCTCGCTTCCAATGCCGGCATCGGGGCCGTCTCGAGCCTCCAGTACTCGCTCCGCCTCCAGGAGTTCGTCCTTGGCATCTTCGTGGTCTCTGCCGGCACCGTTCTCCTGCCCAATCTCGCCGGATCCTTCGCTTCCGGCAGGCATGGTGAGTTCTCCCTCAATCTCGGGAAGGGGCTCAAGGCGATGCTCCTCGTGACCCTTCCGGTGGCAGCCTTTTCCCTGGTCGCAGGCAAGGACATCGTTTCGCTCCTGTTCAAGGCCCGGGAGTTTGGTGATGAGTCGGTCCGCATGACCACGGCCGCCTTTTCCTTCCACATGCTCGGGCTGGTCTTTGTCGCCATGAACAGGGTCATGGCCCCTGCCTTCTACGCCTGTGGGGATACAAAGACCCCGACCAGGGCAGGCTTGATCTCCTTCGCTGTCAACATCGCTGCCGCCTTCCTCTTTGTCGGCCCCCTCCACGGGGCAGGCATCGCGTTGGCCCTCTCCTTTGCGGCTGCGGTCAATACCGGAGTCCTCCTCTGGTACCTCGGCCGAAAGAACTTCGAGGGCATGGGAAGGGCCCTCTCCGGCGCAGCCCGCTATGGCCTGAAGCTTATGGCAGTCTCGGCGATAGCGGTGCTGCCAGTCTGGTTCCTCGAACCCCGGCTGGCCCGGCTCTGGGCGGATTCGGGCAACCGCTTCCTGGCTTCAGGCCTGCCGATGACTATCGGAGCCCTGATTTTCGGCGTTCTGGCCCTCGGTATCCTCTGGCTTGGCAGGGACGAAATCGTCAGATCCCTCTGGCGGGCTCTCGCTCGGAGGCTCAGGCGTCGGCCTGCCTGAGGCTCGCGTGGTTCCATGCCATCCTCCGGGTATCTTGACAAGACAGGTGGGCGGTGCTAGATTTCGCGGGCTTTCCGCATGCCCTTGTAGCTCAGTTGGCAGAGCATATCCATGGTAAGGATAAGGTCAACGGTTCGATTCCGTTCGAGGGCTCAACAATCCAGACAATGCGGGATTCAAGCCGACGGGGCCCTGCGCGCCGTTGGCTTCGATTTTCAGCATGGGTGGGTTTGTCGATCGAGGCAGCAGGCCTCGGGACCCTGTCGATGAAAGGAATGGGCCATGGCTGCCAAGAAACAGACCGTCGAAATCATCGCTCTCGCCTGCACCGAGTGCAAGCGCAGGAATTACACCACGAGCAAGAACCGCAAGACCATGCAGGAAAAGCTCGAGCTCATGAAGTACTGCAAGTGGGACAGGAAGCACACCCTGCACAAGGAAACCAAGGTCAAGTAGGTTTCGGGGCGCCTTTCAGGAGGCGCTTTGTGTGCTGTTGAGGATTCCGCCCGCAGAATCCTTGAATTTATGAAGAAGTCGCGGTTTGTGCGTGGACGACAGCGATGTTGGTGAAGAGCAGAGGATTTCGCGAAGCGAAATCCTCTCGCGAAGGGAAAAGGCTCACGAGCCTTTTCCCTTCGCGAAGGCCAGTAGCTCTAATGGTAGAGCGCCGGTCTCCAAAACCGGATGTTGAGGGTTCGAATCCTTCCTGGCCTGGAGAAAATTGCGGCCAACGACATCGGTTGGCGGCCCTCAGGAGGGCCAATGCCGGCCGTAGGGAGCCAGAAGACCTCGAGGTCCCAGGGTTCCCGGGTCCACAAGATGCCGTTTGCGACGAAAGGAGCCGCCATGAAAAAGATCATCCAGTTCATCAAGGAATGCTATGCAGAACTCAGGAAGGTTGTGTGGCCCAACCGCGAGGATGTGGGTGCTTCCGTCAAAGTCGTCGTGATCTCTACGGTCGTGATGGCCTTCGTCCTTGGCTTTGTCGACTTCGTCCTGGTCGCCGGCATCGACTTCATCTTCAGGTAGGAGAGGTACCGCAATGGCCAAGGCCTGGTACGTACTCCATGTCTATTCGGGCTACGAGAACAAGATCGAGCGCACGATCCGCATGCACATCGACAATGGAGACCTCTCCAAGGATGTCGTGACCGATATCAAGGTGCCCTCCGAGGATGTGGTGGATGTCCGCGACGGAAAGAAGCGCTCGACATCGCGCAAGATCCTGCCTGGATACATCCTGATCGAGATGGATCTCCCCGATGACAACTGGAAGGCTTCCTGCTCCACCATCAAGAAAATCACCGGAGTCACGGGCTTTGTAGGTGCCACCCAGCACAAGAAGCCCGCTCCGATCTCGGGCGAGGAAGCCAGGTCCATTCTCCAGAGGGCCGGCGAGATCAAGGGCGAGCGTCCGGTCAGGAACCGCCAGGCCTTTGCCCAGGGCGAGCAGGTCAAGATCATCGAGGGGCCCTTCGAGTCCTTCACCGGGGCGATCGAGGAAGTCAACCTCGAGAAGAACAAGCTCAAGGTCATGGTCGGCATCTTCGGCCGTGCCACGCCGGTGGAGGTCGACATCCTCCAGGTCGAGAAGATTTAATTGCTTGTCGGCCGCCCCCCAGGGCGGCCGCGGTTGCCTCAGGGCGGCCACGGCTGTCCGGGGAGGCAGCAACGGCTGCCCCGAGATGGCAGCTGGCGTTCTTTTTGAAAGCGGCGTCCGGCCAGCGATGACCGGCGCTTCTCAATAGAGAGGTGTTACCTCTCCTAGATGGGAGTTTGCACGATGGTGCAAGCGCTACCCTGGTCAACGGACGAAGGCGTGCAAACTTTGCGTGGTGAAAGCCATGGCAGGGAGCATTCCAGAGATGAACCAGGTACACCACGAAAGGAGTGAAGGATGGCGAAAAAAGTAGTCACCGCGGTCATCAAGCTGCAGTGCCCCGCCGGGAAAGCGACTCCAGCTCCCCCGGTCGGACCCGCGCTCGGTCCGCACGGCGTTTCCGCCCCGCAGTTCTGTCAGCAGTTCAACGACAGGACAAAGGGAATGGAGGCAGGACTGACGATTCCGTGCATCGTCACGGTCTACAAGGACAAGACCTTCACCTTCATCACGAAGACGCCGCCCGCGTCCGTGTTGATCAGGAAGGCGATGGGGCTCGAAAAGGGCTCGCCGATCCCGCACAAGACCAAGGTCGGCAGGCTCCCTACGGACAAGCTCGAGGCGATCGCAAAGCAGAAGATGTCCGATCTTTCGGCCAATGACCTCGAGGCCGCGAAGAAGATCATCGCCGGCACCGCGCGCTCGATGGGCGTGGAGACGGAGTACTCGAAATGAAGCATGGCAAGAAGTACAACGAGGCAGTGAAGAAGGTCGACCGCGAGGTTGCGCTCGAGATTCCGGCTGCCGCTGCCCTCGTCAAGGACGCGCATTTCGCCAAGTTCGACGAGACCGTCGAGGTGCATGTCAGGCTCAACCTCAAGAAAAGCCAGTCCGTGCGCGACACGGTCGTCCTCCCCCACCAGTTCCGGGGCGAGAAGAAGATCCTCGTGTTCTGCAAGGGCGAGAAGGAAAAGGAAGCCATGGAGGCTGGCGCAGCCTATGCAGGCTCCGACGAGCTCATCGAGAAGATCAAGGGCGGCTGGCTCGACTTCGATGTCGCTGTCGCCACCCCTGACATGATGAAGGACGTCGGCAAGCTCGGTATGGTGCTCGGACGCAAGGGCCTCATGCCCAATCCGAAGACCGGTACCGTTACCCATGACCTCAAGGCGGCGGTCGCCGAGCTCAAGAAGGGCCGCACCGAGTTCCGCACCGACAAGTCAGGCATCATCCACCTCGCCATTGGCAAGGTGTCCATGGAAGCCTCCCAGATAGCCGAGAACGTCGATACCCTGATCCACGAAGTGCAGCGGAAGAAGCCCGCTGACGCGAAGGGCGATTTCGTCGGCTCAGTGTTCCTCACCTCGACGATGGGTCCCGGCGTCCGCGTCGCGATCGCGAAGATGGAGAAGTAAGCCATGGCCATGAGAGCAAGCAAGATCCAGAGCGCCAAGGCAGACGCCATCGGCGAGCTCAAGACCAAGATAGGCGCGTCGACGGACTTCGTCTTCGCCGAGTACCGCGGTCTCACCGTCGAGCAGATCACGAACCTGCGCAAGCAGCTCCGCGCGAAGAACGCGGAGTTCCATGTCGTGAAGAACAATTTCGCGCGCATCGCCTTCGACCAGCTTGGCTTTCCCAAGGCTGTCGAGCCCATGCTCGCCGGTCCGACCGCCGTTGCCTTCGCCAGGGGCGAACCCAACGAGGTTGCCAAGATCCTCGTCGACTTCGCCAGGGAAGTCCCGGCGCTCAAGGTGAAGGCCGGTGTCGTGGACAAGGAGTTCTTCGACCAGGCGGCGATCGCCGCGTTCTCGAGGCTTCCTGGGCGCAACGTGCTCCTGGCCATGCTCATGGCCACCATGCGTGCCCCGGTCCAGAACCTCGTGTACACGCTCATCGCCTTGCAGGAGAAGCTGGCTGCCGGTACTCCGGCTGCCGCAGAGCCGGCAGGGTCGCCCCCCGCAGAGCCTGTACAAGCAGCAGCCGAGCCGGCCCCGGCCGGAGTTCCTGCCCAGGCCGAGGCTCCTGCCCCGGCAGATGCCGAGACCAAGGCCTGATCAGCATTCTTTTGACCGCTTCAGGCTTCGGAGTAGCTGCCGTACCTGTCGCGGTTCCGACCAGGCGGCTTCCGAGCCGCGGCTAGTTCGTATGAATTAGTCAGTTTTTCCCAGGAGAAGATAATATGGCAGCCCTTACCCACGACCAGATCATCGATGCCATCGGCGAGATGAAAGTCACCGAGATCTCCGACCTCATCAAGGCGATGGAGACCAAGTTCGGCGTCACTGCCGCCGCCCCCATGGCCGCCGCCGGCGCCGGTCCTGCGGCCGCAGCCGTCGAGGAGCAGACCGAGTTCACCGTCGTCCTCAAGGGCGGTGTCCCGGCCGACAAGAAGATCTCCATCATCAAGGAAGTCCGCGCCATCACGGGCCTCGGACTCAAGGAAGCCAAGGACCTCGTCGAGGCCGGCGACAAGGCCCTCAAGGAAGGCATTTCCAAGGCCGACGCCGAGAAGATCAAGGCTCAGATCACCGCTGCGGGCGGCTCAGTCGACATCAAGTAATTGGCGACGATGCCGGAATGGCGTCGTGGATGGGGCTCGCATCGCCTGTCTCATCCACGGCACGTGCCTTTCCGGTGTCGCCAATTGCAGGTGATGATCATGGGGCCGCGCGTGAGGCGGCCTGATTCAGGGCTTCGTTGCCGGCTCCCGACAAGTGTCGGTGGCCGATGAAGAAGCCTCGAAGGACATCGGGGGGCCGGTAGTCCGCGCGTGGATGGCATCGCGCGCGGTTGGAGGTCCGATCGATGGTTCCAGCCACACCTGAACGGGCCTCTGCCGCCAAGCAGGGCCAAGGGAGAGATGATGGCCTATACCGAGAACAAGGTATCGCGGCAGTACATCGGCAAGGAATACGTGGAAGTCATGGGACTCCCGGACCTTATCGATATCCAGCTGTCGAGCTACGAGAAATTCCTGCAGCGTGACACACTCCGCAAAGGCGCGGCCCTCCTCGAGGCGGGCATCGAGGAAGTGTTCCGCACAACTTTCCCGATCGAAAGCCCGAACGGTGACATGCTCCTGGAGTACGAGAACTACCACCTCGACGAAGGCGCGATGAAGTACTCGGAGATCGAGTGCAAGCAGAAGGGCCTTACCTTCGCCGTTCCGCTGAAGGCCAAGATCAACCTCGTCTTCCAGAAGACGGGCGAGATCCGGCAGAAGGAGATCTATCTCGGGGATATCCCCCTGATGACGGACCGCGGAACCTTCATCATCAATGGCGCCGAGCGCGTCGTGGTCTCCCAGATCCACCGTTCCCCGGGCGTCATCTTCTCGCACGAGAAGGGCATCTACTCCGCACGCATCATCCCCTACAGGGGTTCCTGGCTCGAGTTCGAGATAGACCAGAAGAAAGAGCTCATCTACGCGAAGATAGACCGGAAAAAACGAATACTTGGTACGATGTTCCTCCGGGCCCTCGGCTTCGAGACCCGGGAGGACATCGTTGCGGCCTTCTACGTCGCCGAGAAGGTGACGATAGGCGAAACCCGGCCCGAGAAGGACCGCGCTGTCAACCGAGTGCTGGCGAAGGCCGTCCGTGCCGAGGTCAACGGCGAGACCCGCAAGCTCTACCGGGCCGGCGACAAGCTCCACCTCCACGATGTCGAGGAACTCTTCAACATCGGCGTCCGCGACCTCGAGCTCATCGATTTCGGCCACCCGGACTCCCTCCACTTCGACATGATCCTCAACTGCTTCGAGCGGGAGGACATCAAGCTCGTCAAGGAGGACCCCAGCCAGGACGAGCCCTCCAAGGCCGACGCCCTGTCGGCGGTCTACTCGACCCTCATGCCCGGTGAGCCCATCACGGTGGAGAACGCCGAGCGCGACCTCGCCGGAATGTTCTTCTCCGCGCGGCGCTACGACCTCGGCAAGGTCGGCCGCTACAAGCTCAACAAGAAATTCGACTACGCGGTGCCCTCCAAGGACTTCACCCTCATGCGCGACGACGTCATCGCGACGATGAAGTACCTGATGTGCGTCTACTACGGCGAGTCCAATGTCGACGACATCGACCACCTCGGCAACCGCCGGGTGCGCTCGGTCGGCGAGCTCCTGGCAAACGTGATGAAAAGCGCCTTCGGCCGCATGGAGCGCATCGCCAAGGAGCGCATGAGCCTCAAGGAGACGGACACCATCCGTCCCCAGGACCTCGTTTCAATTAAGCCGATTGTTGCCGCGATCAAGGAATTCTTCGGTTCTTCCCAATTGTCACAGTTCATGGACCAGGTCAACCCCCTGGCGGAACTGACCCACAAGCGCCGTCTCAACGCACTCGGCCCCGGCGGCCTGTCCCGCGACCGTGCCGGCTTCGAGGTGCGCGATGTCCACTACACGCACTATGGCCGGATGTGCCCCATCGAGACTCCGGAAGGTCCGAACATCGGCCTGATCGTCTCCCTGGCCACCTACACGGCGGTCAACGAGTACGGATTCCTCGAGACTCCCTACCGCAAGGTGGAGGAGGGGAAGGCCAGCAAGCACATCGAGTACCTCTCCGCCATGGACGAGGACAAGTACTACATCGCGCAGGCCTCGGCCCGCATCGACAAGAAGGGCGAGTTCCTCGACGACCAGGTCTCCTGCCGCCACCAGGGCGATTACACGACCCGGCCTGCCAGGGAACTCCAGTACATGGACGTGTCCCCGAAGCAGATAATCTCCGTTTCGGCAGCATTGGTTCCTTTCCTGGAGCACGATGACGCCAACCGCGCCCTCATGGGCTCCAACATGCAGAGGCAGGCCGTTCCCCTCGTCTTCCCCGAACCGCCCCGCGTGGGCACGGGCATGGAGGAGAAGTGCGCCTACGATTCCGGCGTCCTTGTGAAGGCCCGCCGCGACGGTGTCGTTGAGTTTGTCGATGCCTACAAGGTCCTGGTCATCCCCGAGGGAGAGAAGGACAAGAAGCTCCGCGACGAGTATCCCCTGGTGAAGTACCAGAGGACCAACCAGGATACCTGCTACACCCAGCGCCCCATCGTCCACAAGGGCGACAAGGTCCTCAAGGGCCAGGTTCTTGCCGACGGACCGGCGACCCGCGATGGCGAACTGGCCCTGGGGCGCAACATCCTGGCCGGTTTCGTTCCATGGAATGGGTATAACTATGAGGATGCCATCCTGATCTCCGAACGGGTGGTCAAGGAGGACATGTTCACCTCCATCCACATCAAGGAATTCCAGACCGAGGTCCGCGAGACCAAGCTGGGGCCCGAGCGCATCACCCGCGACATCCCGAACACCAGCGAGAAGAGCCTCGACAACCTCGACGCCGAGGGCATCATCCGGGTCGGAGCCAAGGTCAAGGCCGGGGACATCCTGGTGGGCAAGGTCACTCCCAAGAGCGAGACCGAGACGACGCCCGAGTTCAAGCTCCTCAACTCCATCTTCGGGGAGAAGGCCAAGGACGTCCGCGATTCCTCGCTTCGCGTTCCCCACGGCATCGAGGGAACCATCATCGACGTGCAGCGCCTGAAGCGCAGCGCGAACGACGACCTCTCTCCCGGAGTCGAGGAAGTGGTGAAGGTCCTCATCGCCGCCAAGCGCAAGCTCAAGGAAGGCGACAAGATGGCCGGGCGCCACGGAAACAAGGGTGTAGTTGCCCGTGTCCTTCCCATCGAGGAAATGCCCTACCTCGAGGACGGAACCCCGCTCGACATCTGCCTCAACCCCCTCGGCGTCCCTTCCCGGATGAACATCGGGCAGATCATGGAGACGGAGCTCGGCTGGGCTGGATCCACGCTCAACGAGTGGTACGCCTGCCACATATTCCAGTCACCCTCGCAGGAACAGATCGAGGGAAAGCTCAAGGAAGCTGGACTTCCGGTCAACTCCAAGGCCAAGGTGCGCGACGGCAGGACCGGAGAGCCCTTCAAGAATCCGATCACGGTAGGCATCATCTATTTCATGAAGCTGCACCACCTTGTCGACGACAAGATGCATGCGCGCTCCACCGGGCCCTACTCGCTGGTCACCCAGCAGCCCCTTGGCGGAAAGGCCCAGTTCGGCGGCCAGCGCCTGGGAGAGATGGAAGTCTGGGCCCTCGAGGCCTACGGCGCGGCAAACACGCTGCAGGAACTCCTCACAATTAAGTCGGATGACATGACCGGTCGCGCCAAGGTCTACGAGGCCATCGTCAAGGGAGAGCCGCAGACCGCAGCCGGCATCCCGGAGGCCTTCAATGTCATGGTCCAGGAGCTCAGGGGC
>JBMOIK010000133.1:0-9645 GCA_049317365.1 Rectinemataceae bacterium
GAGGATCTCCTCGGAAGGCGCGGGAAGCTCACCAGGCATGACGCGGGAGAGGGCGACGCGCACCGCGCCGACGATCGAGTGTCCCTCGATGCCGGTTATGACGCGGCCTGGGGAGAGGGTTTCAGCGAGGGTCAGCGGAGGGTCCTCTTCGAACTCGTCGCCTATGGTCCCCACGATCTCCTCGAGGATGTCCTCGATCGTGAGGAAGCCCGTCCAGCGGCCCTCCCGGACCATGACCGCCATCTGGACACGACGGGACTGCATCATGGCGAGGAGCTGTTCGAGGTGGATGTCCTCCTCGACGAAGATGGGCTGGCGGGTGATGCGATCGAGCGATGGCACATCCTCGGCGCCCTCCTCCGCCCTGAGGTCCTTGACGTGGACATAGCCGAGGGGAAGTTCCGCCAGGCTGTCCACGACAAGGAATCGCGAGAAGCGGCGGCGGCGGACCAAGGCGATGATATCGTCGGCCGACATCGAGGGAGAAAGGCTCACCGCCTCCTCCCTCGCCCGCATGGCGTCGCGCGCGCGCATCTCCCCGAGGTCGAAGATGTTCTCCATGAACAGGAGTCGCCTGAAGCTCATGAGGCCCGAGCCCTGGCCGCGCTCAAGAAGGATGCGTAGCTCGCCCTCGGAGATCTCCTCCCGCTCGCGGAGATCGCCGAGGCCGATGAACCGGAGGATCGCGTGGGCAGAGGCGTTCAACACCCACAATGGAGCCCAGAAAAGACTGTGGAAGAACCTGAGCGCCCGGGCCGTTGCGAGGGCTGAACGCTGCGCATCGCGGATGGCGGCGAGCTTGGGCACCTGCTCGCCGAGGAGGATATGGACAAAGCTCACAAATATGACGGAAATCGCGGTGGCAACCACATGGACGGCGAGGGAGCCTCCGTCGGCAGCGCCATGGGCGAAAAAGGGCCTTACGATCCCTGCGGCCACCACCTCACCTACGAAGCCGAGGGCCACCGAAGCAAAGGTGATGCCGACCTGGCAGACAGACAGATACTCGTCGAGCTTCGCATGGATGCGCTGGAGAAGGGCCGCATTGCGTAGGCCCTTCTCCAGCATTTCCTCGATCTGCGAACCGCGTATGCGCACGCTCGCGAACTCCGCATACACGAAGAAGGCGTTGAGCGCCACAAGGAGTACAAAGGAGGAGGCGAGGAGGAGGCCCATTCGCTGTAACTGCTACTTCCGCGCAGCCATCCATGCGAGTACCGAGGCGAAGAGGGCTTCCTTTTCGCGTTCGTTGTGGAGTTCGTGGTAGCCGCCCTCGTAGCTCCGATACTCGACGTTCGGGCCGGCTGCCTTCGCGAAGCGGCCCGTGGCCTCGGGTGATACCAGGCGGTCTGCGCTCCCCTGCAGGAGGAGGAGGGGAAGCGTGATCTCCTTCGCGCGCTCGATCAGGCGAGGACCGGCCTCGATGAGATCGAGGCCAAGCCGCGCGGACACACGGTCGTGGACGAGGGGGTCGGCCTGGTAGAGGCGAACAACTTCGGGATCGCGGCACAGGCCCGCAAGCTCAAGGTCATTGGGAAGGGTGAAGGAGGGCGCGATCCGTGCCATCAGTTTCGCAAGGAGGAGCTTGAGGGCAGGAAGGGGCTTGGCTGTGGCAAGCCCGGGACTTGTCACGATCGCAGCCTGAATCGGAGGCTTCCGTACCACTAGGTAGTTGAGGACAAGGCTCCCCCCGAGGCTGTGCCCATACAGGAAGACCGGAAGCCCGGGAAAGCGTGCCTTCGCTTCGTCAAGAAGGTGGTCGATCTGTTCAGTCACCACGGCATAGGAACTGTGTCCGCGTGGGCCGCCGCTCCGCCCGTGGCCAGGAAGATCGAAGGCGACAACCCCGACCCCGGCCGCGCCGAAGGCCCGGGCCATATGGTCATATCTCTGGCAATGCTCACCGAGTCCGTGCACCAGGGCCACGACAGCCTTCGCTGCTCCGTCGGGCTTCCACTCCGAAGCCTGGATATCGAGGCCGTCCCCTGTACGCCATGCGAAATCTTTTCGTTCCATGTATTCCCTCCCCTATGACCGAAGCATTCCACGGTCAACCCGGCATCGTGCATCCAGAAGCGGGAATGAAAATCATCCGCCAGCTTCAAGGACCATCATACTCCATGCGCTGCGGGGACGCCATTCATGGAAGAGGGATGGGGTTTGTGGAATAACAGTTCAGGTAGATCGGGAAACGGAAGGTCCGTCAGCCCACCGTCGCAAAACCCTGGTTGGCCTCAGCTGCCACCTTGAGCTTTCTGAGCGCGCGTTTTTCAATCTGCCTGACTGTCTCAGGGGAAATGCCCAGTTCGTCGCCAATGTTCTTCAAGGTGCGGCGATCACCCCCCGAAAGCTCAAAACGGTACATCAGGATCTTCCTCTCCTTCTCAAGGAGGATTTCGAGCATCCTGACAGTCTCTTCCCGTACAGAACTGCGCATGAGGGTCTCGTCAGGGCTGTAGGTATAGTCTGCAAAGACATCAATCACGCCACCGGAATCGGAATCGAAGTCAGAATCGAGGGAAATGGGAGCAGAGGTCATCCCAAGGAGCTCGCTTACTGACTCGGCGGGAATGCGGAGGTCCGAGGCGATCTCGCTAGCCGTGGGCTCACGTTGCAGGGTCTGGGTCAGCCAGTTGTAACAGCGCTGGATCCGCCTCAGGAGCTCTTCCTTGCGATGCGGCAGCCGGATTGTCCTCCGGGAGTTGACCAAGGACCGTGTGATGGCTTGCTTGATCCACCAGGAGGCATAGGTCGAGAAACGGACGTTCCTCTCCCCGTCGAACTTTTCCGCTGCCCGGATGAGTCCGACATTTCCTTCCTGGATAAGGTCCATCAGGGGCATATCCGGCGTCACGTAGGCTCTCGCGATCTTGATGACAAGGCGAAGATTGGCCTCGATAAGCCTTCTTCGGGCAAAACCATCCCCCGAGGCGATCTGTCTGGAAAGCTTCTTTTCTTCCTCGGCCGAAAGGAGGGGGATCCTCTTGATACCTGCGTAGTAGGACTCAAGCATATTTTCACTTGCATCATGCGTTGGCATCTTTTTCTCCTTCATGCTTAAGAAGGAGCAGCTATCATGCCAAGATTCTCAGAAAAGGAATACATTGCTTCAATGCATTGCCATATCACAAGATAGCAAAGCTTCCTGCGAGGTAGTCCCTAGACCACGGAAAGAATTGTATCAAATATAAGACTTAAACCAAAAAACATGTATTATTTTCTGACAGGCTTTTGCTCCAATGCCTGGCGCGCGAAAGCCATGTCGTTCAGTGAGGCGCAGCGAGGGAAATCGAAGCGGTCATAAGGGGCGGACGATCCTTGTCGATGGAGTCATCCCGAAGAAAGGTGATAATTGCAAACAAGGCAACGATGACGAGGACCAGCATTCTCATGGTTTCCTCCCTTTCATCACTTCAGGTATTTAAGGGGATTCACCGAGGTTCCCCCGCGATAGAGGCCAAAATGAAGGTGCGCAGCTGTACTGAAGCCAGTATTTCCTGACAGACCAAGAAGTTGCCCCTGAGAAACTACTTGTCCGGTCCTGACTGATTGGTCGGAAAGGTGACCATAGAGACTCTGCATCCTGTCGGCATGGTTCACGATGATGTAATTCCCGAAGGTCTGGTTGTAACCGACGTCAGCCACCCGGCCATCCATGATCGTGACTACCCTCGTACCGCTGCGCACCACGATGTCGATGCCGCCGTGAAAGCGCCTCATGCCAGTGAAGGGATCGGGACGATACCCGAAGGAGGAGCTGATCGGTCCCCGGGTCGGCCATGAGACGTACTCACCGAACACCCGCTTAAGATCTGCGCTCGAAAGCTTGCCCCCTGGAATGAAAAGCACCTGTCCAGGTGAAAGAATTCCCGATTTGAGGTTGTTGGTATCGGCGAGCGTCTCAACAGTGCTGCCGTTCGCCCTGGCGATTCTCCCGAGCGTCTCACCCTTTCTCACGACGTGGATGACACCTCGCATGTTCGGTACCTTGAGTTCGGTTCCCGCGATGAGTGATTTTGCGCTCTTGACAGCGTTCATGCTGATGATCGTGTCGAGATCTATGCCGAAGCGGGACGCGATCGAACCAAGGGAATCCCCCCGCCGAACTATGTACCTTGAAGTCACCATGCTCTTGGGGATGGGAGGGAGGCTTTCCTCCGTTGGACCGCTGGCTTCAGGAGTAATGAAATCGAGGAGTGCCTGGTCGCCATACCCGAAGTCCCTCACGAGTTCGCCCGTGGCCAGGGGAAAGATGGGAGTAAAGGTATCGAGGCCGACCATGACCCCGCTGGCGACCAGGATGCAGACAACGAGTGCGATGGCCGAGGGGAGAATCAGCTTGGGATCCGGAGCGAAGCCCCATCTGTTCCCGCCCGGCCGGCGCTGGCGAGGCGAAGCGCCTCCATCGGTCGGGCTGCCATCAGCAAAGTCCCTGGATGCTGGGCGCGCCTTGCTTCGGCTCACTGAAGGCTGGAAAGGGTGGCGCGATGAACGAGCAAGCTGATGGACGCGGCGAGGCAGCACAAGGAAAAAGGTGCCGACAGCAGCTAGCCAGACAAGAAAAAACGGAAAAAAGCCCCAAAGCCTTCTACCGATTGCCGAAAGAAAGCGGGGGCTGCGGCGGAGGGGCCTGGATCCATGGCGCGTATGCCGTAAGCTGGCTGGGGGCGAATCCACTTCGGGTGACGCAGCCCTCGCCTTCGCCCGTGAAGCCTCACCGCTGAGGCGGGAAGCTGCGCCACCCTCGAGGAGCATGAAATCCGTAGCGGGCCAGCTGCCCTCGCCCGGCTTCGGGGCCGCGCGTGAAAAGTAGGCGCCTGGGCGCCTCCGCGTACCGCCGCGGGAGGAGCGCCGGGGCGTGTCGAAAAACAGGTAGTTTTCCATGCTACGCGTTGAGTATCGGTAGGCTTTGCCCCTGCCATTACCGAAGCCGCTCGCTCAGGGCCAAGGTGCCTGTCTGCTTGCGCTGTCCGTTCAGGTCAGGCCACTCTGTATCCAATGCGACAACTGCGGGGGTGGAAGCCTCTTGGACCAATCATTGCTGCCCTCGCGATCGCGGTGGCTCTCAAGTCCTGGGTCATGGACCTGGCCTTTGTAGAGGGAGCTTCCATGCTCCCGACCTATCATCAAGGACAGCTCATCATTCTGTTCCGCGCTGCCTATGGCTGGCGATTCCTTCCTGGCCAGCCCTATGTCCTGCGCTGGGCCAGTCCGAAACCGGGAGACATCGTCGTGGCAGCCAATCCAGCAAGCGGGGTCGCAGTCATCAAGCGTGTCGAGTGGAACCACGGCGACAACGGCGGACCGGCGCGCGATTTTGTGTATCTGCTCGGCGACAATCCCGGGGAATCGCTTGACTCAAGGGCCCATGGTCCCATTCCGGTTGAGAAGGTAGCCGGAAGGGTGCTAATCTTCCACCACCACAAATGAAATGGGACAACCGGACCATGCGCTTCACGCTGGCGATCGCGGCCATCGCAAGCTTCGCCATCGTTATCCTCTTCCGCTACGGCATCCTCGCCTCCCAGGCCGGAGGCACGGGTCCGCAGATCCCCGAGACGGGAGAGAGAGGAACCATCTCAGACCGTAATGGCCGAGTGCTGGCGATGGATTCCCCCCTGTACAACATCGCCATATGGAGACCGGAAACCGACCAGGAGGCCTTTCCTGTCGAGGCCCCGCGCCTGGCAGAGTTCCTTGGAATGGAAAGCGAGGATATCCTCGCACGCTGGAAAAGCGGTAGCAGCAACTTTTTCTACCTTAAGAAGCGGGTGGTTCCCCAGCTCGCGCGGGCGATCCAGGGTGCCAAGGCTGACGGAGCCTTTTCCGGGGTGGTGGTGGAAAAGGTTGCCGGACGCTTCTACCCTGAAAAGCGCCTCGGCTCTCACCTCGTCGGCTTTGTCGGAGACGCCAACCGGGGACTGGCAGGTATTGAACTCAAATACGATGGCGACCTCAGGCCGCCCAGAAGCCGTCCAGGGGACAAGGCAACCCTGGGCAATTCCATCATCCTCACCATCGACGCCAACCTCCAGTTTGCCCTCGAGGAGGTGGCACGGAAGGCCCAGGCCTCGACCAAGGCCCAGGCGGTGATACTCCTGGCGGGCGATGCCCGGAATGGAGAGATCCTTGCCTATGTAGCCATCCCCGATTTCGACCCCAATGAGTACTTCAGTTTTCCCGATACAGCCTGGTACGACTGGGCGGCCGTTTCGCACTATGAGCCCGGCTCGGTCTTCAAGGTCTTTTCCATGGCCTCGGCCCTCGACCTCGGGGCAATCGACCGGACTACCTCCTTCATCTGCGGCGGCGCATATCGCCGGACCACGCCGGGCGGCGAGACGATTACGATAAAATGCCTCTCCGACCACGGGCAGGTGAACATTACGGGCATCCTCGAATACTCCTGCAATTCCGGCGCAGGGCAGGCAGCAGACCGGGCCGCTTCGGTGGACTTCTACAACAAGCTCATCGATTTTGGTTTTGGAGAGCGGAGCGGCGTCACCCTGCCCTCCGAGAGCCCGGGTAGCCTCCGTTCGCCAGAAGGCTGGTCCCTCCGGTCGAAGCCGACGATCGCGATGGGACAAGAGATCTTTGTCACAGCCACCCAGATGCTCTCTGCGGCTACAGCCATCGCTGACGGTGGACTCCTCCTCAAGCCGACTGTCGTCCGAAGTGTCCTGAAGCCTGACGGAGCGACTGCCTGGGAGTTCCAGCCGACTGTGGTCAGAAGAACGATTTCCAAGGAAACCGCGAAAACGATACTGGCAGCGATGGAAGCAGGGTCTGGCATCAAGGGCACAGGATACCGGGCCAAGGTCGATGACATCAGGATGGCGGTCAAGACCGGAACAGCCCAGATGATCGACCAGACCAGCAAGCGCTATTCAGACACCGACTTCATCGCAAGTACCCTCGCGATCTTCCCGGTCGAGGACCCGCGCATTGTCTTGTATGGTGCCATCGTCAAGCCGGAGGGGGAAACCTTTGGTGGCCGCATCGCCGCGCCGATGATCCGCGAGGCTGCGGAGGCCATTCTTGAGCAACAGGACATCCTCCGGGGGAACAGTCAGGTCATCAGGCATTCAGGCACCATCAACCTTCCCCGGCTTTCCCCTGTCGCCCTTGGTTCGACGATGCCCGATTTGATTGGCACACCGAAGAAACTCCTCCTGGGCCTCCTTTCGCGGGATGACCTCAGGGTAACGATCGAGGGTGATGGTTACGTAGTTCGCCAGGCTCCGGAACCTGGGAGCCCGGTCGAATCGGGAATGGAAATCATGCTGGAGCTGAAATGAGCGGGGATGGGTCTGGAGCCTGGCTTGCACGCAACCTCATGGAGCTTTCCCAGGTCCAGCCCGCCCTTGCCTCCTTTCTGACGACCAAGGAGCCTGAAGTCTGGCTATGTTCAGAGGCTGCCTCAGGGGACCTCACGGCACGGCACGAAGGCAAGCTCCTCCATTCCGCCCGCGATCCACGGAACGAGGCTGCACGCCTTGTCGCCGCTGCGCTTCCGGGCGGAGCAGACACGGCAGTCGTCCTCGGTGCGGGCCTGGGCTACGCCATCGAGGCAGCCTTCGAGATGCCGGGCATCGAAAGGGTAATCCTTTGCGAGGCCCTCCCCCAGCGGATTGCCGCCTCCCTCGACGCCCGCGACCTTTCGTCCATCCTGTCGCGCGAGGGCCTGTCCTATGTCGCGGGGGGCGATCCAGGCGCCATCCTGGCCGCACTCGAGGACAGCGGAGCGCGGATCGCCGGTCTGGTCGGGCAGCGAGCCCTCGAGACAGGCGCCGAAGGCTGGTACGCAGCGGTCCGCGCTGCCTTCGGGCGTTTCGCGGCAAAAGAGGACATCAACGAGAACACCGTCAAGCGCTTCGGCCGCCTCTGGGTGCGGAACATCGCCCGGAACTCGGTGGCAGCCGCCGCCTTCCACGGCATCCAGGGCCTCGCAAGCCGCTTCGCGGGCTTCCCAGCCCTTGTGCTTGCCGCAGGTCCAAGCCTCGACGAGGTCCTTCCCCATATCCAGGAGCTCAGACAGCGCTGCCTCATCGTGGCAGTCGACACCTCCCTGCGCAGCCTTCTCGCCCGCGGCGTGGAACCGGATTTTGTGCTGGTAGTCGATCCCCAGTACTGGAACTGGCGACACGTGGCCGACCTCGAATGGAGGGCTTCCTACCTCGTCACGGAGCCAGCGGTCTGGCCCCCTGCGCTCCGATGCAGATTCAAGGGCGCCTTTGTGGCAGCCTCTGTCTTTCCACTGGGAAGGGCCCTTTTCCCCGGCGACCGGGGGGCCCTCGGAGCCGGGGGATCGGTGGCTACAAGCGCCTGGGACTTTGCCCGGCACATCGGCGCCGGGACGATCTACATGGCTGGCCTCGATCTCGGCTATCCGGTGGGTCACACCCATGCTCGGGCAAGCCTCTTCGAGCAGCGGGCCATCGCCGCCGGGTCCCGCATCCATCCCGCCTCGACGACACAGGCTGCCGCAGTCTTCGCCATCCCGACGCAGGCTGCGAAGGCCAATGACGGAGGCAGCATCCTCACCGATGCACGGATGACCCTCTATGCCTGGTGGTTCGAAGCGCGCCTTGCCAGACGCGAAAGCCCGCCAACCCGCACTCTCTCGCAGAGGGGAATGGCCATTCCCGGCATGCCGCTTTCCGGAATCGACGCCGTGCTTGAGCTTCCACCCAGGAGAGACGAGCTCGATGCCATCCTCCACGAAATCGGAGTGAGCGCAGCTTCACCTCCCCAGGGCGTGGCTTCAGCTCTCCCGGAGCTCATCTCTTCGCTCTCCGAAATCGAACAGAGGGCGCGCAAGGGAGCAGACGCAGCCGAGGCCTGGCTTTCCCGGGGTTCCAGCGCCAGAGGGGGCCCAGGATTGCTTGCCATCCTCGATGATGTCGATGCCTTTCTCCGCGACTCGGCCGCCCGCGATGTGGTGGGATTTCTCCTCCCCTCGCTCCGCAGCCTATTTTCGAGGGCTCCTACAAGCTTCGAGGAAAGCGTCGCCGATTCAGCTTCCCTGTACTGCCGTATCGCTGGCTCGGCGCGCGAGCATCTCGAGTTGTTCAGTCCCGAAACAGCCCAGGAGGGCTGAAAACGCCGAAAAGCATGGAAAGCCCTCAATCCACGCCCAGTCCTGCCGACAATTTTCCTGAGGGAAACCTCGCCAACGGTATGCACCCTGACGTCCAGGCATACCGTTTTTTTTTTGCTTTGTGCTTCGGGGCCGCAGGGCAAGCGCCGGACGCGATCAGGGCTTCTGGCGCTCCGGCAGCTTTGCGAGGGGAGCTTCAAGCTTTTCGAGGGCCTCGAAGAGCTCCTCCGCATCACGCCGCACCACAAGGTCGGGGATCAATGAGGGATTGATGAATCCCTCCTCCGATGCGTGCCGGATGAAGGCGAGGAGGGGCTCCCAGTAGCCTTCGACCTCAAGAAGCCCGAGGGGCTTCGCGTGGTAGCCGATCTGCCTCCAGGTCCAGGCTTCAAAAAGCTCCTCGAGGGTCCCCGTTCCGCCAGGCAGGGCGATGAAAGCGTCAGAAAGCTCAGCCATCCTGGCTTTCCGCTCATGCATGTCCGCAGTCACCAGGAGTTCTGCGAGTTCAGGCTGTTCGACCAGGTCAAAGAGGCGGCGCGGGATGA